>QGSR01000235.1 GCA_003387805.1 Bacillota bacterium
CTCTTGCACGCGCTGCAGCAGCCGGTGGGTGGGAAACACCGTCAGGCCCTCGGAATCCATATCGACCAGCACCATCATGACGTAGTTCCACGCGGCGTTTTCCGGCCAGCTCCCCTGGGTTTTGGCCCGCTGCTCGTTGCGGAACGCCAGCGCGGTTTCGTAGCGGTGGTGGCCGTCGGCGATGATGACCCGGGCGGGTTCCAGCGCCTTTTGGACGGTGCGCAAGAGGCCGGGGTCGTCCAGCACCCACAAGGTGTGCCGCACGCCGTCGCCGTCGGTCAGGTCGGCGGCCGGCTCGTGGGTGCAGGCGCCGGCCAGCACGTGGTCCAGCGGCGCGGCCGCGCCGAAGTGCATGCCGAAGACCGGGCTGAGCTGAGCGCGGGTGGCCCGCATGAGCGCCAGCCGGTCTTCCTTGGCCTTCGGCAGCGTGCGCTCGTGGGGAAACACCACGCCTTCGCCGTATTCGGCCAGCCGCACCGCCGCGGTCAGGCCCCACCGGGTGCGGGCGCCGCCCGAAGGCGCCGGGTAGATTTGCCGGTAGGCGTAGAAGGCCGGCCGGTGGTCCCGGGCCACGATGCCTTCCTCAAGCCAGCGGCTCCAGCGGGAGGCCGCCTCGTCATAGCCGCCGGCGGCGATGTCCACGGCCACGATGTTGTACGGATTCGCGGCCAGGAAACGGCGGCGTTCCTCCTCGCCGATGACGTCGTAGGGCGGCGCGATGACCGACGCCGGCTCGCCGGCCGCCGCCGTGTAGCGGATGCCTCGGAAAGGCTGCACGTCCAGCACGTTCGTCACTCCTTCGATTCCTTCCGGCTTCCATTCAGGGACGCCGGGGACAATTCCTGCAGGGAGCGTTCCGCCGGCAGACGAATTTCCATGGAATGGACGGCTTCGACGGCGGGCGACAATGACAGCCGGGAAGGAGACCCGGGCCGTGAACGTATTTGTCCTCAACTGCGGCAGCTCATCGGTCAAATACAAGCTGTTCGACATGGGCGCGGGCCAGCCGGAGCCGGTGCTGGCCGAGGGGCGCATCGAGCGCATCGGCACGGAGCAGGCCATCGTGGTGCACAAGTCCCGGGGGCGGGAGCACCGGTCGGTGCGGCCCGTTTTCGAGCACCGGGACGCCATCGGCCTGGTGCTCAACATGATGGCCGCGGACGGCGAAGCCGCGGGCGGAGAGCACCGCGTCGACGCTATCGGCCACCGCGTCGTCCACGGCGGCGAGCTGTACCGGGACGCGGTGCTGGTCACCGACGAAGTGAAGCAGTCCCTCATCGAGCTCAGCGAACTCGCGCCGCTGCACAACCCCCCCACCACGGCCGGGATCGACGCCTGCGCGGAGCTGCTGCCGGGGGTGCCGCAGGTGGCCGTCTTCGACACCGCGCTGCACGCGGACATGCCGAAGCACGCCTACCTGTACGGCATTCCTTATGAATTGTACGAACGGCTCCACATCCGCCGCTACGGGTTTCACGGCATTTCGCACAAATACGTCGCGGGACGGGTGGCGGCGCTGATGGAACGGCCGCTGGAATCGCTGCGCATCATCTCGTGCCATCTGGGCAACGGTGCCAGCGTCACCGCCGTCAAGAACGGCCGCTCCGTGGACACGTCCATGGGCTTCACGCCGCTGGAAGGCCTGATGATGGGCACCCGCTCGGGCGACATCGACGCGGGCGCGGTCATCTACCTCTTGGCCCATGAAGGCATGAGCGTCACCGAACTCAACGCCATGCTCAACCGGGAAAGCGGCCTGCGGGGCATCTCCGGCGTCGGCTCCGACATGCGCGACGTGGAGCAGGCGGTGCTGGAGGGCCACGAAATGGCCCGCCTCGCGTTTGACATGTACGAGTACCGGGTGCGGAAGTACATCGGCGCGTACGCGGCGGCCATGAACGGCGTCGACGCCATCGCCTTCACCGCCGGCATCGGCGAGCACTCGCCCATGCTGCGGGCCCAGATCTGCCGCAACCTGACGTACCTGGGCGTGGAACTGGACCCGGAGCGCAACCAGGTGTCCGGCCGCGAGGCCGAAATCTCGGCGCCCGGCTCCCGGGTGCGGGTGTTCGTCATACCGACGGACGAGGAGCGGGTCATCGCCCGGGACACCGTGGCCGTGCTGCGGCAGCGGGCCGCGTCGTAGCCCGGCCGGCGCGGCGCTCCGTCGGGCAGCCCTCGGCGCCCCGTCGGGCAGCCCTCGGCGCCCCGCCCGTGCCCTCCTGTCACCCCTTGCCACCTCCCCGCTTTCGACGATGCCGCCCGTGCGGTATAATAGCCTGTACGCCGAGAGGTTTGTGTTTGCGGGAGGCTGACGCGGTTTGCGATTCAGCATCGACATCCGCACCGTCTGGTGGCTTATCGCGTTGGCGGCCGTCATCGTGTTCCGGCGGCCGGTTTTCATCGCGCTCAGTCCCTTCCTGGTCGGACTGGTGCTGGCCAATCTCATCGAGCCCGCCGTGGCGCTGGTGGAGACGCGCACCCGCGTCTCCCGCGCCATCGCGACGGCGCTGGTCATCACGCTGCTGGTGGTCGTCTTGGGCTACGCGGGCACATGGGTGGTCACGCAAATGGCCAACGAGCTCATTGAGCTGAGCCGGCTGCTGCCCCAGTACCAGCAGGGCGCGATGGATCTCTTTAGAACGTTTCTGGCCTGGAGCCAAGGCATCTTCCAGGGACTGCCCGAGGAAGTGCAGGAGTATCTGCAGGACAGCGCGCAAACTTTGTCCGGCCGGGCCACCGAGCTGACCGCCACGGTCATCAACCGCGTCTTGAACACGATCCTGGGCGTGCCGACGGTCATTTTGATTTTCGTCATCGGCATTTTGGCGGCGTTCTTCTTCTCAAAGGACCGCGACGTGCTGCATCCGGCGCTCCTCCGCGCGCTGCCGCTGCGCATGCGCCAGACGGTGGCCGACGCCCGGGACAAAATCTTGCTGGACCTGGGCCGCTTCTTCAAGGCGTACGGCGTGTTGTTCTTGATCAGCGCCGCGCAGGCGGCCATCGGCCTGTCCCTCATCAACGCCCGGTACTGGCTGGTCCTGTCCGTGATCATGGCGCTGCTGGATTCGATTCCCATCGTGGGGCCGGGCTTCGTGCTGGTGCCGTGGGCCGTTTATTTTCTGTACGTGGGCCTGCTGAAGGAAGCCGTCATTTTGCTGGCCCTCTTCGTCATCATGTTTGTCGTGCGCCAGGTGCTGCAGCCCAAGCTGCTGGGCGACTCGGTGGGCGTGCACCCGCTCATGATGCTGCTGGCCTTGTGGGCCGGCCTGGTCACCGTGGGCGTCTGGGGCTTCATCGTCGGCCCCGTGGTGGTCATCGTCGCCAAGGCGGCGTACGATGCCGGCCTGTTCCGCTTCGGCGCCGACGAAGGCGGCGAAGGCGGCGGCGGAGGCGGCGGGACGGACCGCCGGGCCGGAGCTGCGAGCGCGGTGCCGGCGGAAGTACCGGGGCCGGCGGGCCCGGCCGGCGCGGCGGCACCGGCCGTGGCGGACGCACCGGCCGCAGCACCGGCCAGCGCTGCGGGCTCGGCATCGGCCGGCGCGGCCTCAGCGACACCCGCCAATGCGCCGCCCGGCGCACCGGCCGCAGCACCGGCCAGCGCTGCGGGCCCGGCATCCGCCGGGGCGGCCGCACCGGCACCCGCCGCTGCGCCGCCCGCGG
>QGSR01000236.1 GCA_003387805.1 Bacillota bacterium
GCGGTGAATGCCGCGGGTGTACGGATATTCGTCCGGATCGCCCAGGTCCCGCCGGTAGTCCAGGTGTTTCACGTCATCCGGGCCGTACAGCCGTTTGACGGGCAGGCCCGAGACGGTGAGAAAGCGCTCTTTGCGCTCTCCCGCCGGCGGCCCCGCCGGAACGTCGGCTCGGATGATGCGCTCTTCGGTGCGGTTCACGGGGCATCCCTCCTGTGTAGCGTACGCGCGCGGACAACCGAGATTGCGCGGAACTCCTTCCACATGGAAAGAGCAACATCCTGCCGGCCCGGCGGCCGGGGCGGGAGGGGCTCGGGCCCGCTTGCGCGGCGCCGCTTGGCCCGTTACGATGAGACAGGGAGGGTGGCCGGTGCAAGTATCGGTGCTCGTTCAGATCAAGCAGATGGCGTACATTTGGCTGCTGGTGGGCAATTTGGCCTTGGCGCTGTGGGCGGCGGCGCTGTACGCGCTCAGGCGGCCTTCCGCCGGCGAGTTTTACTACCGCGTCGTCGTTTTCATGCAGGTGCTGGTGGGCCTGGCCGTCGTCACGGGCGTGTGGCTCCTGCTGCGCGGCTCGGGCACGACGCCCGGCCACTTGCTCTACGCGTTTCTCAACGGCCTGCTGGCGCTGGTCCGCATCGGCTGGCACGCCCGCATCGAGCAGACCGGGCACAAAGGGATGCTGTGGCTGGCGCTGCTGGCCCTCACGGCGGTGGCGCTGGCGGCCCGCTCGGCGGTGACGGCGCATTTGACGGTTTAGCGTCGCGGCCGGGCCGGCGCGCCGTCACGGGCCCGCGTCTCGATCCCAGCTGAGATCCCTCATGCACTCGGGGCACGCGCGGAAGTGCTCCAGTTCGATCATGAGCTTGACCGTTTCGATGTCGGGCACGGTCACCTGGTCTTCGCTGGCTTCGCTGTACAAGCCGCAGTGGTCGGTCTGGCTCTCGGTGTCGTGAATGACGCGGGTGCGCTCGTTGGCCACGAACACGGCAGGCCCCCCTTTGCGTACGGCCGTTCATAGTATGCCTGGACCCGGGGGTCTGCTATGTCCGCAGCCGGCCAGAAAAAACGGGGAGCGGACGTGCCGCTCCCCGCCGTCGGCCGCGGATCGGCTGCCCGGAGCGCGCCGGGCCGCCGGCCGTTCAAATGTGAATCGCTTCGCCCAGGGCGGCCATGGCCGCTTCGCGCACGGCCTCGGACAGCGTCGGGTGGGCGTGGATGGTCGCGGCCACGTCGTGCAGCGTCGTCTCGATGGTGAGGCCGAGACCGATTTCGGCCATGAGCTCCGACGCTTCGGGCGCCAGGATGTGGACGCCGAGAATTTCGTCGTAGCGCGACTCGGCCACGATTTTGACGAATCCCTCGGTGCGGCCGGTGGCCACGGCCAGGCCGTTGCCCCGCAGCGGGAACACGCCGGTCTTGACGTCGTAGCCCATCTCCCGGGCCCGGGCTTCGGTCAGGCCCACGGCGGCCACCTGCGGGTGGCAGTAGGTGGCCCGGGGCACCTTGTCGTAGTCGACGGGGCGCGCCGTGCCGCCGGCGATGGTCTCCACCGCGACGATGCCTTCCTCCGAGGCGACGTGGGCCAGCTGCGGGCCGCCGACCACGTCGCCGATGGCGTAAATGCCCGGCACGCTGGTCTGCATGAACTCGTTCACCTGGATGAAGCCCCGGTCCAGCTTGACGCCGGCTTCCTCCAGGCCCAGGTTTTCGCTGTTGGGCGCGACGCCGATGGCCACCAGGATCTGATCCGCCGTCAGCGTCTCTTCCTTGCCGTCCACGGCCACCACCACCGTGACGCCCTGCTTGCCGGCGTCCACCTGCTTGACCATGGCGCCGGTCAGCACGTTCATGCCGCGCCGCTTGAACAGCTTGGTCAGCTCGTCGCTGATCTCCGGCTCCTCCAGGGGGAGAATGCGGGGCAGCGCCTCCACCAGCGTCACCTGGACGCCGAAGGTGTTGAACAGGGAGGCGAACTCCACGCCGATGGCGCCCGCGCCGATGATGATCATCGAGGGGGGCAGCTTGGTCATGGCCAGCGCGTCCCGGCTGGTCAAAATGTGCTTCCCGTCCGGCTCCACGCCGGGCAGGCTGCGGGGCCGGGCGCCCGTGGCCACGATGATGTTTTTCGCCTCGATGGTCCGCGCGCCGTCTTTGCCTTCCACCGCCACTTTGCCCGGCGCGGCGATGCGGGCCGTGCCTTCATAGACCGTCACCTGGTTGGAGCGCATCAGGAATTCGACGCCTTTGCGCAGCCGGTCCGCGGCTCGGCGGCTGTTTTTCTGGGCCGCGGCGTAGTCCGTCTTCACTTCCTCAACGATGACGCCGTGCTGCTTGGCGTTTTTGATGCTGTCCAAAATGCCCGCGCTGTAGAGCAGCGCCTTCGTCGGGATGCAGCCCCAGTTGAGGCACGTGCCGCCCAGCGCTTCCCGTTCGACCAGCCCGACGTTGAGTCCGCGCTGGTGGGCTCGGATGGCCGCGACGTAGCCGCCGGGCCCGCCGCCGATGATGACGACGTCGTGCTGCGGTGCACCGTTGCTCAATGCTGTTCACCTGCTTCCTTGCGTATCCGTGGGCCCGGGCCGGTGTGCCTTCGGCCCGGGCTCTGCCACGGGAGTTCGACGCGGCCGGCCCGGGTGTCCTGCCCCGGGCTCGTTACACCAGCAGCCGCAGCGGGTTTTCCAGGATCTGCTTCAGGTCCTGCAGGAAGAGCGCGACCTGGGCGCCGTCGGCCACCCGGTGGTCGGCCGACACCGTCACCCGCATGACTTTGCCGACGGTGAGCTGGCCGTCCCGCACCACCGCCTCGTCCTGCACCGCGCTGACCGCCAAGATGGCGGCCTGGGGCGGGTTGATGATGGCCGAGAACTCCTCCACGCCGAACATGCCCAGGTTGCTGACGGTGAACGTGCCGCCCTGGTACTGGTCCGGCGCCAGCCGGCCCGCCCGGGCCAGTTCCGCCAGTTCCCGGGCTTCGTGCGCGATTTGCAGCAGCGACTTGACGTGGGCGTCCCGCACCACCGGCGTAATCAAGCCGTCTTCCAGCGCGACGGCGATGGCCATGTGCACCGCGCCGTGGAAGCGGATGGCGTCGCCTTCGAACGACGCGTTGAGGTTCGGGTGCTTTCGCAGCGCGATGGCCGTGGCCTTCACGACCAAGTCGTTGACCGACACCCGGAGCTGTCCGTCGCCCAGGGCGTTCAGGTTGGCCCGCAGCTCCATGGCCTTGTCCATGTGGACGGCCATGGTGACGTAGAAGTGGGGCGCCTGCTGCTTGCTCTCGGCCATGCGGCGGGCGATGGTCTGCCGCATGCGGCTCAAGGGCACGACCTTGTCCTCCAGCGCCGGCGCAGCCGGAGCGGCGGGAACCGGAGCCGGTGCCGGCGCCGCCGGCGCGGGCGCCGGGGCGGGCGCGGCCTGGGCCGCCGGCGTCTCGGCCGCCTGCAGCACGTCCACCTTGACGATGCGGCCGCCGGGGCCGGTGCCCACGACGCTGCGCAAGTCCACGCCGTGCTCGGCCGCGAGGCGCCGGGCCAGCGGCGACGCCTTGACGCGGCCGGTACCGTCGGCCGCGGGCGCCGCAGGCGGTGCGGGCGCGGGGGCGGGGGCCGCGGGCGGCGGCGCGGGCGTCTCCGGGGCCGGCGCTTCCGCC
>QGSR01000237.1 GCA_003387805.1 Bacillota bacterium
CCGCCCCCCGCCGCCGGGGGCGGCACGGCCGGCGCGAGGACGGGCCGGTCCGATTCGGGGGCGGGCGTAAGCCGCCCGGCGGCGCCGCCGTCGCCGCCGGCCGGCGACGCGCCCGGGCCGCTCAGCGCGCCGGCCACCGCCAGCACCGCCAAGCCGACCCAGAGCAGCGTCAGCAGACCCTCGCGGCGCCGCCACGGCGCGCCGGGCGGTGCCGCCGGCTTTTGTGAGCGTGTGCTTTTCATCGTTCATCCTCCTTCGGCGCCGCCTCCTTCGGCGCCGCCCGCGGGCCGGACGCCCGTCCCGCTACCGTCCGTTGACGAGCTCCAGCAGCAGCGCCTGATGGGTCTCGGGCAGCGTCTCGAACACGAACAGGTCCAGGTCGACGTCGACGGTGCCCGTTTCCGGGACCAGCACTTCGGTCCAGCCGGCGAAGTCGCCCGCGTCCAGCATCGCGTTGTTCGTCACGTCGATCCAGGCGAACACCGTTTGCAGCCCGGGCGCCACGCCTTCCACCAGGGCCACTCGTTCGTCGCCGGCGGGCTCCGGGTGGACGGGCCCGCGCACGGTGCCGTCGCTCTGGGCCACGCCGACCTGCGCGTGCTCCCGCTTCACGCCGGCCACGGCCGCGTACGCGTTGACCAGGCCGTAGCCGTAGTACGGGTCAAATCCCCGCGCGCCCAGGTCCTCGGCGGTGTCAATCAGGATTTCCCGGATTTCGTGCGGGTCCGTGATGCCGTTGGCGTACATCAGCGCCACCACGCCCGCCACGTGGGGGGAGGCGAAGGAAGTTCCCTGCTGGTAAGAGTAGTACAGCGTGCCGCCCACCACGTCCGTGCTGAGGACGCCGTCGCGGTAGTTCGCGCTGGTCTGGGAACCGCCCGGCGCCACCAGGTCCAGCTGCGGGCCGTAGTTGGAGTACCAGGCGCGCTGCTTGTTCTTGTCCACGGCGCCCACCGCGATGACGTCCGGATGGGCCGCGGGCATCGTGATGCGGCCGTTGTCGTTGCCGGCGCCGGCCACGAGGGTCACGCCGCGGCTGACGGCGTACTCGATCTGCTCCACGACGTATCGCTCGCCCGGGTCGCTCGGGTTCGAGTCCCAGGCCAGGCTCATGTTGATGACGTGGGCGCCGTTGTCCACCGCCCAGCGGATGCCCTGGCCCACGCCGGCGACGCTGCCGCCGCCGCTGGAGCTCAGCACCCGCACGGGCATCAGCGACACGGACCAGTTGAGGCCGGCCACGCCGGTGCCGTTGTTGGTCCGGGCGCCGATGATGCCCGCCACCATGGTGCCGTGGCTCATGTCGCGCACCGTGTCGCGGTAGTTCGATGCGGACTGGTCGCTGACGAAGTTGCGGCCGGCCACGATGGCGGCTCGGTTCAAGTCGGGATGGTCTTCGCGAATGCCGGTGTCCAGCACCGCCACTACTACGTCCCTGCTGCCCGTGGTGACGCTCCACGCGTACGGCGCGCTGATGAGCGGCAGCGACCACTGGCGGAAATAGTACTCGTCGTTGGGCGCCACGGCAGCGGACACGGGATGGACCCGCTGGTTGCGGCCCGCGGACACGACGCCGGGCAAATCAAGCAGACGCCGCTCGATTTCCTCGTCCGGCGCATCGCCCTCCACGACCACCAGGTAGAAGGTGTCCGACAGCTTTTCGACGGTGCGCACGCCGGCGTCGTCCCAGCGGACGCCCGCCGGCTGGACCGGCGCCTCCGCGACTTCCACGATCCATTCGCCGGGCACGTACGGGTCCGCTGCCGTCCGCCGCACCGGGGCCGGCGAGCTGACGGGCTGCACGTCGGCGGGAAACGGGGCGGCGCTGGGCGCCGCGGGCGGGGAGGCGTTGCGCAGCCGCACCGAGACGGCTACCGAGCCTTCGTACTCGGGGGCCGGCTCGCCGCCGGGACCGCCGTCGCCTGGTTCTTCGCCGCCTCCTTGGTCGTCGCCGCCCCCGGGCTCACCGGGTTCCTGGCCGGGCTCACCCGTGTCCTTATCGTCACCGGGGCCCTGGCCGTCGTCACCGGGTTCGCCGTCGCCGGGATGCGCGCCGCCGTCGCCCGGATCGCCGGCCTGCTGGTCGGCCGGGGTCAACGGGATGTCGACGGCAATGGTCTCCGTTGTTCCCACCGCCACCCGCACCGTTGTCGATTCATACCCGGGCGCCGCGACGGTTACCGTCACGGCAGCGCCGTCGGGAACGGCCACGCTTAAGGAAAATCGCCCGTCCAGGTCGGTCGTGGCGCTGGCATCGCCCGCCCGGACCAGCGCGTCCGCCACGGGCGGTCCGCCCACGACGCCGTGGTAAACCGTACCCAGCAGCGTCACCGCGTCGACAGTCCCGCCGGGAGGGCTTCCGAGCCAATCCAGACCGAGACATCCCGACAAGGTGATCGCCAGTGCCGTCAACAGGATCGCCATTGCCGACGGCCTCCGCAGCGCAGTTCCGGATTGCCGAACCGAATGCATGACTACTGGTCGATTCCTCCTTCAGCGGCACTCCGTTGCTGCAGTGGGCATATCTTCTGGCTATAGGGGGCGAAAACCCTGCCGGGGGAAAGATGCCAATTCGTGGACAAGCCGGAGCAGCCCGGGCTGAAAGCGGAACGCATTCCTATCCCCGCCCGGAGCCGGTCCACATAGCGTGGGATTGAAGCCCACCCGAGGGAGGTGCAGACAAATGGGTTGCGTGAGAACCATCACGTTTCGTCCCGCGACGCTCCGGACCATCGTCGTCCGCAACGGTCTTCGGACCATCGCGGTCAACTCGCACGGGCTGCGGACCATCATCGTGCCCCGGACCATCTCGCTTCGTCCCATCAGCTTCTCCGACTCGTTCCTCGCCCGCGTTCGCGTCACGGTGACGCCCGTCAGCAACGGGGTGGCCCGGGCGGTAGCGGTGCGGCCGGTGTTCGTGCGCCCGGTCCAGGTGGTCCGGCCGGTGGCCCTGCGCACCATCCGCGTCCTGCGGCCGGTCTCCGTCCGCACCACTAAGGTCTGCTGACGCGGCCGGCCGCCGAAGCGACGTGAGGCGGCGGCCGGCGTCAAACCGCAGCGGCCGACGGCCGGAGGCCGCGAGGGTTCGATGCGGTGAAGTCGACGGTTCAATGCAAGAAAACCGAGGAAGGAAGCGAAGCGTGTGTCTTGGCGCCCCGGATATTGCGTCCGGGGCGCTGCTCGTTATGGCGAACGGGGTGACGGAGATGGCTCGGCCTGACCGCAATCCAGCCAGCCCGCGCCTCCGGGTCGTGGGACGAAACCCCTTGTTCTCGGGCGCTGAACTTTGGCCTTGAAAGCCTCGGCCGCGTCCTTGGCGGCGTCCTCGACGGCGTCCTTGGCGGCGTCTTCGACGGCGTCTTCGACGGCGTCCTTGGCGGCGTCTTCCGTGCAGCGCCTTAAATGCCGTTCGCATAAGTTTGTCCTTAGCGACGGCGTGGGTGCCGTCGTCCGTCGGAGCCGCCGAATCGTCGGCAAATGGTTCTTTTTCCCAACGACGTTGGGGAAACGTCGCCGTGGGTGGCGGCGAAATCCAGAATCGTCGCCATAGGTGGAGGCGAGATGGCAAGTCATCGCCATGGGTGGAGAAATGACCGTGCCCCGAGTCCCGAATACAGCTGCGAGCGACGTAGGCGCCGCACCGGCAA
>QGSR01000238.1 GCA_003387805.1 Bacillota bacterium
CGGTCCCCCTCTTCGGCCGGCTTGCTCCTACGTTCTTACAACGCCGGCCGGCGATCACCTTCACGTTTTTCCAGGAAAACTGCGCTGATCCGGCGGGATCTGGAACTCCCGCGTCGAAAGAGTAGAATGTTTCCACATCCCCGGGGGCGTGTTGGCGTGCGACGGCGTCGGGACAGTTTCATCACGGCTCGCATGCTGAGCTTGGCGCTGGCCGTCATTCTCGTTTGCATTGCGGCCGGAGCGGTCCGAGCGGCTCCGGCGGCGGAAGCCGGAGTACTGGACCTCTCGTCCTGGAGTTTTGAGCGGGACGGATCGGTCCCGCTCACCGGCCAGTGGGAGCTGTACTGGGGCCGCCTCGTCGATCCGGCCGCGTTGGCGGCGCCGCAGGAGCCTTCGCCCCACCTGGTGCACGTGCCCGGGAGCTGGAACGACCTGGCCGCGGCCCACGGGGAACCGGGCGGCGACGGATACGCCACGTACCGCCTGCGGACCCGCCTGCCCGAGGAAGCGTCCGGCGAAGAGATGGCCCTGCACATGCCCTGGGTTTTCACGTCGTACAGCCTGTGGGTGAACGGCCGGCCCGTGGCCGCCAACGGCCAAGTCGGCACCAACCCGGACGACGCGGTGCCGCAGTTTCTCCCGCTGACCGTCCCCATCGGCGTCCGTTCCGGCACCGCGGATGTCTTGGATATCGTCATCCACATCTCCAATTTCTCGCACCGCAACGGCGGCCTCTGGAACACGCCCGTTCTGGGAACGCACGCGCAGCTGGCCCGCACCGCCGTGGTGCGGCAGGCGCTGGCCGCGTCCGTCTCGGGCGCGGTGTTCCTCATGGCCGTATACCACCTGGTCATGTACTTCGTCGTCCGGCGCTGGCCGGAATGGCTGTTTCTCGGCCTGACCGCCTTCGTGACGGCCGTCCGGACGCTGGTCACCGGCGACCACGTGCTGGGCCAGATCGTGGGCGGGCTGCCCTGGGGCGTGGAAATCCGGGCGGAATACCTCACCGGCTATCTCTTCATGATTGCGTTTATGGCCCTCTTGCACGCCCTGTTCCCTCGGGACGTTTCGCGTCTCATCGTCCGCGGCAGCCAAGCGTACGGCGCGCTGGGCGTGCTGAGCACTCTGGCGGCGCCCCCGCGTGTCTCGTCACTCTTCATCCCGCTGTCCGTCTGGGTCTCCATGGCGCTCATCGTCTATTGCATTTTCGTGTTGCTCATCGCCTGGCGGCGCCGGCGGGACGGCGCCGGACCGATGGTGGCCGGCGGCGTCGTTCTGCTGCTGTGTCTTGCCCATGACGTGCTCCGCTCGAACCTGATCGGCTTCAACATCTACTTGCTGCCGCTGGGCATGACGGTCTTGCTGCTGTTTCAGTCGCTGACCCTGGCGCGGCGCTTTTCGGCGGCGCTCCGGCGCGAAACCGCGCTGGCCGCCGAAAACGCGTCCCTGCTGCGGACGGTGCAGACCCAGCTGCATGAGGTGAAACAGTCCCGCCGCCTCATCGCCCGGCTGGACCGGGACGTGCGCCGCAAAATCGCCGAGCGTCTCCACCGCAGCACGCAAAATCGCCTGCTGCGGGCGTGGCACCAGCTGGCGGCCGCCAAGGAGATGTACGAGGTGGATCGGCAGCGGGCCGACGAGCTCCTCGAACAAGTTCGGCACGACATCGACCACGTGCGCGCGGTGGACATTCGCCAGGTCAGCCACGAACTGCATCCGTCCATCGTCCGGGCGGGGCTGCTGCCCGCGGTCGAATCGGTGGTAGCCCGTTACGAAGACGTGGTGTCGATTCAGGTGGAGATTGACGACGCCGTGCGGGCCCGGGACGGGGCCGGGCGGGGCCCTGCCCGGGCGTTGGAAGCCGGGGACGCCCGCCGGGTCCGGGGCGAAGCGGCCGGCGGCATTCCGGAGCCCATTCGGCTCGTCGTATACCGCGTTCTGGAAGAGTCTCTCGGGAACATCCAGGCCCACGCCGGCGCCGCGTCCGTTACCATTGCCCTCCGGATGGCCGAGCCCGACACGCTGTCGCTGACCATCCGCGACGACGGCCAGGGTTTCGACCCACAGGCGGTGCGGCCCAGCCTCGGCCTGCACACCATCGCGGCATCCGTATCCAGCGTGGACGGCGAATGGGAGCTGGTGAGCGCCCCGCGCCAAGGGACGCGCATCACGTGCCTCCTGCCGCTGGCGCCGGCCGAACCGCCCTCGGCGCCGGATCCGGGCGCCGCGTAATCCCAAAAACTTGCAGGCCCCGCGCCGCGCCGGCAGGAGGCGCCCCGGGGCGCGGAGAATAACCAGAACAATGGCAATACAACCGATTGCATTCCGGTTGTGCCCATCACATCTACATATTCGAAAGGGAGGTTGCAGGTGTTGGTCAAGCATCGCGTGGCAAGTCAGTGGCTGCTGGTCGGGTTGATCCTCGCGCTGATGGCTTGGCCCGCCGCCGCCCAGACCACGGTCCGCGTGTCAGGCTGGGGCGGCACGGACGTCGCTATCGTCGAAGAACTGATTGACCGGTTCGTACGGCCGGCCGTGGAGCCGGAAGGCATCCGAGTCGTGTACGAGCCCATCGCCGACGCCTACGACACGTACATCATCAACGCGCTGTCGGCAGGCACGGCTCCTGACGTGTTCTACGTGGACATCTTCTGGGCCGAAGCGTTGATGCGGGCCGGACAGCTGGAGCCGCTCAACGACTATCTGGCCCGCTCGGAAGTGCTCAAGGCCGAGCACATCATCCCCGAGCTGCTGGACGCCTTCACGCTGAACGGCGGCATTTACGGCATCCCGAAGGACTTCAACACGCTGGCGCTGTTCTTCAACAAGGACCTGTTCGACTTCGCCGGCGTGCCCTACCCCGACGAAGACGACGACTGGAACACCCTGGCGGACAAACTGCGCCGGGTGGCCGAGCTGGGCCCCGACTTCTACGGTCTGGCGCTGGCCCCGGAGTTCGCCCGCATGGGCGCCTTCGCGTACGCGACGGGCTGGGAGCCCTTTGACGAAGACGGCCACACCAACGTGCTTGATCCGCGCTTCGTCGAAGCGTTCAAGTGGTACACCGGCCTCGTGGCCGACCGCACCGGCGTGCACCCGCAGGACGTGGGCCAAGGCTGGGGCGGCGGCGCGCTGGCCACCGAGCAGGTGGCCGCGGCCGTGGAGGGCGCGTGGATCCTCGGCTTCCTGCGGGACGAGGCGCCCAACCTGGCCTTCGGCGCGGTGCCCCTGCCGAAGCATCCCGGCACGGGCCAGCGGGGCAACCTGATCTTCACCGTATCGTGGTCCATCAACGCGGCTTCGCGGGTGAAGGATGAGGCCTTCAAGGTGCTGGAGGCCCTGACCAGCCCCGAGGCGCAGCAGTGGGTGCTGGAGCGCGGTCTCGCCCTGCCCAGTCGGGCGGCCCTGGTGGACAACCCGTACTTCGCCCAGGACGACCGGGAGGCCCAGGCCAACCTGGTGGTGTTCAAGGGCGCGTCCGACGGCTTCGTGTATCCGTTCAAGTTCCGGCACTACGGCGGCGACTGGATGGCGCCCATCAATGACGCGCTGGGCGCGGTGCTGCTGGGCGAGCTGGACGCCGACGCGGCGCTGGCCGAAGCGCAGCAGCGGCTGGACGCCCTGACCGGGCGGTA
>QGSR01000018.1 GCA_003387805.1 Bacillota bacterium
AGACCGCTCAGGGCCAGTCCCCGCTCCACCCGCTCGTCGATCTCCGCCGGGGGCACGCCCAGGTTTTCCGGCCCGAAGGCCAGCTCCTCCTCGACGGTAGCCGCCACCAGCTGGTTGTCGGGATTTTGGAACACGACGCCGACCCGCCGGCGGGCCTCCCAGTTCCAGTCCGGATGGGCCGTGTCCCGGCCCGCGACCAAAACCCGGCCCTCGGTGGGCAGCAGCAGCCCGTTGGCCAGCCGGGCCAGCGTCGACTTGCCCGACCCGTTGCGTCCCACCACCGCCACGAACCGGCCCGCGTCGATTTGAAGGCGGACGCCGGCCAACGCCCGGACGCCGCCGTCCGGATACGTGTAGCCGGCGTCTATAAACTCAAGCAGAGGATGACGGATGGCCGCTCACACCAGTGCGATGACGGCCATGGGCGCGGCGTCGCCGCGGCGGGGACCGATCTTGACGACGCGGGTGTAGCCGCCGTTGCGATCCGCGTAGTTGGGCGCGACTTCATCGAAAAGCTTCTTGACGACCTTGGGATCCGTCAAGTACGCGGCGGCCTGCCGGCGCGCGTGCAAGTCGCCCCGCTTGCCCAGCGAAATCATCTTCTCCACCACCGGCTGCACCGCCTTGGCTTTGGCCTCGGTGGTGGTCACTTGCCCGTGGTCAAGAATTTGCGTGGCCAAATGACGCAGGAGGGCGCGACGATGGCTGCTCGTCCGGCCCAGCTTCGCTTGTTTCATGCCCGTAGTCCCTCCTTTACTCCTCCGGCTGGCGCAAGGACAGGCCGAACTCCGCCAGTTTTTCCTTGACTTCCTGCAGCGACTTCTTGCCCAGGTTGCGCACCTTCAGCATGTCGGCCTCGGTCTTCTTCGTCAGCTCTTCCACCGTGTTGATGCCGGCCCGCTTCAGGCAGTTGTAGGAGCGCACCGACAGGTCCAGCTCCTCGATGGTCATGCTGAGGGCGCGGTCTTTGGGCTCCTCGTCCTTCTTGACCAGCACCTCGAAGTCGTCGGCCGCCTCGGTCAAGTTGACGAAGAGCTGCAAATGCTCAATCAAAATTTTCGCCGCGACGCTGACCGCCTCGTCGGGACGGATGCTGCCGTCGGTCCACACTTCCAGCACCAGCTGGTCGTAATCCGTCATGTGGCCGACGCGCGTGTCCTTCACCTCGAAGTTGACCTTCTTCACCGGCGAGAAAATGGAGTCCACCGCGATGACGCCGATAGGCTGGTCGTCCTTCTTGTTGCGTTCGGCCGGCCGCCACCCGCGGCCCGTCTCCACGGTCATTTCCATGGACAGGCGGCCGCCCTTGTCCAGCGTGGCGATGTGCAGGTCCGGATTGAGGATCTCCACGTCGGGGCCGTGCTCGATGTCGGCCGCGGTGACCGGGCCTTCCCCTTCCGCTTCCAGCCGCAGCGTCACCGGCTCGGTGCCGTGCATCTTCAGCAGCAGGTCCTTGATGTTGAGCACGATCTCGGTGGTATCCTCCACCACCCCGGGAATGGTGGAAAACTCGTGCAGCACCCCATCGATGCGTATAGACGTTACGGCCGCACCCGGAAGGGAGGACAGCAGAATACGGCGCAGCGAGTTGCCCAGCGTAATGCCGTAGCCCCGCTCCAGCGGCTGGACAATGAAGCGGCCGCAGTTTTCGCCGCACTCCACCGTCTCAATGCGCGGTTTTTCTATCTCAAGCATGTTCAACAGAACCCTCCTCCTGGCAGGCGCCTGGTCCGCAACGGGGTGCAACGTCCGCCCCTCACACGCGCCGGCGCTTCGGCGGCCGGCAGCCGTTGTGCGGAATCGGCGTCACGTCCTTGATCAGATTGACCTCCAGTCCCGCCGCCTGCAGCGACCGGATGGCCGCCTCCCGGCCGGACCCGGGGCCCTTGACCCAGACTTCCACTTCCCGCATGCCGTGCTCCGCGGCTGCGCGCGCCGCCCGTTCCGCGGCCTGCCCCGCGGCGAACGGCGTGCCCTTGCGGGCCCCCTTGAAGCCGGTGACACCCGCCGACGCCCAGGAAATCACGTTCCCCTGTTTGTCGGTAATGGTCACAATGGTGTTGTTGAACGTCGACTTGATGTGCGCGATGCCGCTCGGCACGTTCTTTCGCTCACGCCGCCGCGGCCTGGAACCTTTTCTCGGTCTCGCCAAGCGAACCGCCTCCCCTTACTTCTTCTTCTTTCCGCCCACGGTACGCCGCGGACCCTTGCGGGTGCGCGCGTTGGTGCGCGTCCTCTGGCCGCGCACGGGCAAACCGCGGCGGTGGCGCAAGCCCCGGTAGCAGCCGATGTCCATCAGCCGCTTGATGTCCATCTGCACGCGGCGACGCAAGTCGCCTTCCACCTCGTAGTTGGCGGCGATAAAATCGCGCAGACGGTTGGCTTCCTCCTCGGTCAAGTCCCGCACCTTCGTGTCGGGATCCACGCCCGTCGCCCGAAGAATCTCCTCGGCGCGGGAACGGCCAATGCCGTAAATGTACGTCAGCCCAATGACGACCCGCTTGTCGCGGGGCAAGTCGACGCCGGCAATTCTCGCCATCGTCCGTCACCCCCTAGCCCTGCTTCTGCTTGTGTTTCGGGTTCTCGCAAATCACCATCACCCGGCCGTGGCGGCGGATGATCTTGCACTTCTCGCACATGCGCTTCACCGAAGGACGCACTTTCATCGCCGTAATCCTCCTCAAAAGCCGTACAGGCTTAACGCTTGCGGTACGTGATCCGGCCCCTGGACAGATCGTAAGGCGACAGCTCCACCGTCACCCGGTCGCCGGGCAAAATGCGAATGAAGTGCATCCGCATCTTGCCGGAGATGTGACAGAGGACCACGTGCCCGTTGTCCAGCTCCACGCGGAACATGGCGTTGGGCAGCGCCTCCGTCACCGTGCCTTCCATTTCAATCATGTCGTCTCTTGCCATCGGGTCAGCCCGCCTCCTTCAGCTTGGCCACGAGGACCGAGAGCGCCGCCCGGACTTCGGCGTCGTCCGCCGTCTCGCCCCGCCTCCATTTGGTGCCCAGCTCGTCGGCCACCAGCGAATGCGGCTGCAAGTGCCGCGGGTTTTTCCGTTTCGGCTTGGCCACGGACCGACCCTCTCCGTCGACGACCAGCACGAAGCCGTCATCCAGCACCCGGTACACCAGCATCGGCTTGCCTCGATCCCGTCCGGCTTTGGAAGTGACCAGCCTGCCAGGTTCCAGTTGCATGCCGTCTCCCGCCCGCCGTGTCAAACTACCGTCAGAATCTCCGCTTGCCCTTCGCGCACCGCCACGGTGTGCTCGAAGTGGGCCGACAAGCTGCCGTCCGCCGTCACCGCCGTCCAGTTGTCCTCCAAAATGCGCACGTCGTCGCCGCCCGCGTTGACCATCGGCTCGATGGCCAGCGTCATCCCTTCCTTCAGCTTCGGCCCCCGGCCGGGCCGGCCGAAGTTGGGGATTTGCGGCGCCTCGTGCATGCTGCGCCCGATGCCGTGGCCGACGAAGCTCTTCACCACCGAGAAGCCCGCGGCCTCCACGTGCGACTGCACCGCGTGGCCGATGTCGGACAGCCGGTTGCCCGCCACCGCTTGCTCGATGGCCTTCATCAGCGACTCCTCGGTCACCCGCAAAAGCTTCTGCGCGAGCTCCGACACCTGGCCTACCGGGTAGGTCCAGGCCGAGTCGCCGCAGAAGCCGTCGACGAACGCGCCGATGTCCACCGCGATGATGTCGCCTTCCTCCAGCACCCTCGGTCCCGGAATGCCGTGCACCACTTCGTCGTTGACGCTGGTGCACACGTGGGCCGGGTAGCCGTGGTAGCCTTTGAAGGCGGACACGGCGCCGACGCGCTGGAAAAACTCCGCTACCCAGCGGTCGATGTCGGCCGTCGTGATCCCCGGGCGCAGCCGCTCCCGCACGATTTCGTGGGCCTGGGCCACCACCCGCCCCGCCTTGCGCATGGCGGCGATCTCCGACTCCGACTTCAAAATAATCAAGGCGCGTCGCCCGCCCGCCCGTCCAGGCCGAAGGGCCGCAGGCTCTCGAGGATGTCGGCCAGCACTTCGGGCACGTCCCGGCCGCCGTCCACGGTGACCAGCCTGTTTTCGGCCCGATAAAATTCTACCACGGGATGGGTCTGATCCATATATACCTGCAGCCGCCGCCGCGCGGTCTCCTCGGTGTCGTCGGGCCGCTGAACCAACGGCCCGCCGCACTGCGAGCACCGGCCCGCCTCCACCTCCGGGGCCCCTGCCCCGTACGTGGCGCCGCACTGCGAGCAGACGCGCCGGCCGGCGATGCGGCGAATGGCTTCCTCCTGGTCCACGTCGATAAACACCGCGGCGTCGATGGGTTTGCCCGCCGCGGCCAGCGTGTCCCGCAGCGCCTCGGCCTGAGGCACCGTGCGGGGAAAGCCGTCGAGAATAAACCCGTCCCGGGCGTCGGGCTGGCTCAGCCGCTGTTCCACCAGAGCCACCGTCAAGCTGTCGGGCACCAGCTCCCCGCGCTCGACGTACTCTTTGACCTGGCGCCCCAGCTCCGTGTCGGACTGCAGCGCCTCCCGAAACATGTCACCCGTGGAAATACGGGGAATGCCCAGCTCCTTCGCCAGCAAGTCCGCCTGGGTCCCCTTGCCGGCGCCGGGCAGCCCCAGCATTACGAGCCGCACGCCAACGCCTCCATCCGCTTCCGGCCTACTTCAAGAAGCCTTCGTAGTGGCGCATGAGCAGCTGCGCCTCCATCTGCTTCATCGTGTCCAGCGCCACGCCCACCACGATCAGCAAGCCCGTGCCGCCGAAGTACAGGAACGTGGTCGGCATGTTGGTAATGGCCGCCATCACGTACGGCATGACCGCGATGAAGCCCAGGAACAGAGCGCCCGCCAGCGTCAGCCGGCTCAGCACGCGATCCAGGTACTGCGCGGTGGGCTTGCCGGGCCGCAGCCCCGGGATGAAGCCGCCGTACTTCCGCATGTTGTCGGCGACGTCGACCGGATTCCACGTCACCGCGGTGTAGAAGTACGTGAAGAAGATGACCATCACGAAGTACAGTAAATTGTACCCAAGGGTGCCAATCCCTATCACGCGTTCCACCCACGGCGCGATGCCCGGGATGAACTGCGCCAGCGTCAGCGGGAACATCAGCACCGACGACGCGAAGATGACCGGGATGACGCCGGCCTGGTTCACCTTCATCGGGATGTGGGTGGACTGACCGCCGTACATGCGCCGGCCCACCACCCGCTTGGCGTACTGCACCGGCACCCGCCGCTCGCCCTGCTGCACCATGATGATGGCCATAATGACCAGCAGACCGGCCACCGCGAAGAACAGCAGGCTGAACGGGTTGACGCCGCCCTCGCCCAGGGCCCGGAAAATGTTGACGGTGCCCACGGGCACGCCGGCCACGATACCCGCGAAAATCAGCAGCGAGATGCCGTTGCCGATGCCGTGCTCGGTAATCTTCTCGCCCAGCCACATCAGGAACGTGGAGCCGGCCGTCAGCGTCAGCACGATGGTGACGAACGTGAACGCGTCGGTGCGCGCCAAAACGCCCCAGTTGTAGGCCAGGCTGGTGACGCCGATGGACTGGATGATACCCAGCGCCACGGTGCCGTAGCGGGTGTACTCCTGAATCTTCTTCCGGCCCTCGGGGCCTTCTTTCGCCAATTCCTCCAGCTTAGGTATGACAATCGTCAACAGCTGCAGAATAATGGACGCGGTGATGTACGGCTGCACGCCCAGAGCGAACACCGTAAAGCGCCCCAAGGCGCCGCCCGAGAACAGATTCAGAAACCCGAAAATGCCGCCGCCTTCGACACCGAGCTGCGCGGCCAGACCCGCAGCGTCCACGCCGGGCACCGGCACGAAGGAGCCGATGCGAAACACGACGAGAAGCCCCATCGTGTAGAGGAGCTTCCGGCGAAGGTCCGGGATGCGCAGCGCGTTTTTCAGCGCTTCCAGCACCTAGATCACCTCGATGTTTCCGCCGGCGGCCCGAATCTTCTCCGCGGCGGCTCGGCTGAAGGCGTGCACGCGCACCGTCAGCGGACGCGTAATCTCGCCGTTCCCCAAAATCTTGATGCCCGCCTTCGCGTCCCGCACAACGCGCGTCTCCAGCAGCAGTTCCGGCGTCACCACCGTGTTGGGCTCGAAGCGGTTCAGCTTCTCCACGTTGACGGTGGCGTACTCGCGCTTAAAGGGCGCGTTGGTAAAGCCCCGCTTGGGCAGACGCCGCTGCAGCGGCGTCTGGCCGCCCTCGAAACCCGGGCCCTTGCCGCCGCCCGCGCGGGCGCCCTGGCCCTTCTGGCCCCGGCCCGACGTCTTGCCCAGGCCCGAGCCGATGCCGCGCCCGACTCGCTTGGCTTTCCGGCGCGCGCCGGCCGGCGGCCGCAATTCGTGCAGCTTCATCTCAGATTTCCTCCACTTCGACCAGGTGGCGCACCTTGAAGATCATCCCGCGAATGGTGGGATTGTCCTCGTGCACCACGGTGTGGTTGAGACGCCGCAGTCCCAGCGCGCGAATCGTGTCCTTCTGGTCCTGCTGACGACCGATCGCGCTTCTTTTCCACGTGATCTTCAACTGCCCGGCCATCACCAGTCCCCCTTAACCCACGATCTCCTCGACGGCCTTGCCGCGCAGCGCGGCGACCTGCTCCGCCGTGCGCATCTCCCGCAGCGCCTTGAGCGTGGCCCGCACCACGTTGGTGGGGTTGTTGGAGCCCAACGACTTGGTCAGCACGTCGCGCACGCCGGCCAGCTCCAGGACCGCCCGCACCGGGCCGCCCGCGATGATGCCCGTACCGGGCGAAGCGGGCTTCAAAAACACCTTGGCGCCGCTGAAGCGCGTCGTAATCTCGTGCGGGATGGTCGTCCCCACCAACGGCACGTCAATCATGTTCTTGCGGGCGGACTCCACGGCTTTCCGAATCGCGCCGGCCACCTCGCGAGACTTGCCCAGTCCCGCACCGACCTTTCCGGCGCCGTCGCCGACCACCACCAGCGCGGAGAACCGCCGCGTCCGGCCGCCTTTGACCACTTTCGACACGGGATTAATCCAAACGACCCGCTCTTCAAGCTCCGGCTGGGCGTCCCGCCTCGAACGCTGTTCCACGGGTCCGCACCCCCTCTCCCGAACTTAGAATTCCAGTCCGCCTTCACGGGCGCCCTCGGCCAGCGCCGCGACCCGCCCGTGGTACAAGTTGCCGCCCCGGTCGAACACGACCCGGGTAATGTCCTTGGCCTTCGCCCGCTCCGCGATGAGCTTGCCCACCGCCTTGGCGGCCTCCCGGTCCCCCGTCTTCTCAAGCTGCCCGCGCAGCTCCGGATCCAGGGTGGACGCCGCGGCCAGCGTGTGGCCTTGAACATCGTCGATGAGCTGGGCGTAGATGTGCTTCAAGCTGCGATACACCGACAGCCGCGGCCGCTCCGCGGTGCCGCGCACTTTCTTGCGCACCCGCAGGTGACGGCGCTTGCGGCCTTCGGCGCGCGTCATTTTCGCCATTTGCCGATACCTCCAGCCTCACCCGTCCGCCGACGTCAGTCGGAGACTTTGCCGGCCTTGCCCGCCTTGCGCCGCACCCGCTCGCCCTCGTAGCGGACGCCTTTGCCCAGATACGGCTCCGCGGGCCGCGTCTTGCGGACTCGGGCCGCAACTTCGCCGACCAGTTCTTTGTCGATGCCCCGCACGATGATCTGCGTCGGGCGGGGGACTTCGATTTCAATGCCCGCCGGCGGCTCGATTTCCACCGGATGGGAATAGCCCAGCGACAGCACGAGCTTGTTGCCCTGCATCGCGGCCCGGTAGCCGACGCCGCGGATCTCCAGGCTCTTCTGGAACCCTTCGGTCACGCCGGTCACCATGTTGGCCACCAGCGTGCGGGTCAGCCCGTGCAGCGCCCGGTGCCGCGGCTCGTCCGACGGCCGGCGGACGACGATGTGTCCGTCCTCCACGGCCACCTGCATGTCCGGGTGCAGCGTGCGGGAGAGCTCCCCTTTCGCGCCCTTGACACGCACGGTGTTGCCGTCGATATTCACTTCGACTCCCGCCGGAAGCGGGATCGGTTGCTTGCCGATGCGTGACACAACCGCTACCTCCCTAGCGCCGCTACCAGACGTAGCAGACGACTTCGCCGCCCACGCCCTGCTTGCGCGCTTCCTTGTCCGTCATCAAGCCTTTGGACGTGGACAGCACGGCGATGCCGAGCCCGCCCAATACCCGCGGGACCTGGTCCCGGCGGGCGTAGACGCGCCGGCCCGGCTTGCTGATGCGCTTCAGCCCCGAAATGACCCGCTGCTTGTTGGCGCCGTACTTGAGGTACAGCCGCACGATGCCCTGCTTGCCGTCATCGATGACGCGGTAATCGCGGATGAAGCCTTCCTCTTTCAGAATGCGCGCCAGCTCTTTCTTCATGTTGGAAGCGGGCACGTCCACTGAATCATGATACACCATACTGGCGTTGCGAATCCGTGTCAACATATCCGCGATAGGATCCGTCATGACCAATTCGGTTGCACCCCCTTACCAGCTTGCCTTGACGACGCCCGGAATCCAGCCCTTGTGGGCGTAGGTCCGGAAGCAGACGCGGCACATATCGAAGCGCCGCATATAACCGCGGGGGCGGCCGCACACGCGGCAGCGATTGACCCGACGGGTGCTGTACTTAGGCGGCCGCTTGGCCTTGGCGATCATCGACTTCTTTGCCATGTCTTCACCTCTTTCACGCCGCCCGGAAGGGCATGCCCAGCTCGGACAAAAGCGCCATGGCTTCCTCGTCGGTCTCGGCCGTCGTCACGATGATGACGTCCAGACCGCGTACCTTGTCTACCTTGTCGTAGCGAATCTCCGGAAAAATCAGCTGCTCGCGGATGCCGAGGCTGTAGTTGCCCCGTCCGTCGAAAGAACCGGGCGAGACGCCGCGAAAGTCCCGAATTCTCGGAAGCCCGACGTTGATCAACTTGTAAAGAAAATCGTACATGCGGTCGCCGCGCAGCGTCACCTTGCAGCCGATGGCCATGCCTTCGCGAATCTTGAACGCGGCCACGGACTTCTTCGCCCGGGTGACGGCCGGCTTCTGGCCGCTGATGAGGGCCAGGTCTTCCATGGCCGACTCCAGCGCCTTCGGATTTTGCACGGCTTCGCCCACGCCCATGTTGAGCACGATCTTTTCCAGCCGCGGCACCTGCATGACGCTCTTGTATCCGAACCGTTCCATCAGCGCCGGAACGACTTCGTTCACGTACTTCTCCTTCAGTCGCGACACTTTCGCCCCCCCTTTCCGCCGTTAGTCCACCGTCTTGCCGCAGCGGGCGCACACCCGCACGACGCCTTTGTCGGTACGCCGGCGCCGCATGCGGGACGGCCGCTTGCAGTCGGGACAGACCAAAAGGACGTTGGACGCGGCAATGGGGCCGGGCCGCTCGATGACGCCGCCCTGGGGGTTGGTCCGGGTGGGGCGCATGTGGCGCTTCTGGATGTTGACGCCCTCGACCACGATGCGGCCTTCCTTCGGGCGCACCTCCAGGACCTTGCCCTGCTTGCCCTTGTCGTCGCCGCTGATGACGGCCACCAGGTCGTCCTTTTTCACGTGCACTTTGTTAGCCATCCCGTTTCCTCCCTACAACACTTCGGGCGCCAGCGACACGATGCGCATGAAGTCCTTGTCGCGCAGCTCGCGTGCCACGGGGCCGAAGATGCGGGTCCCGCGGGGATTGCCCTGGTCGTTGATAATGACCGCCGCGTTTTCGTCAAACTTGATGGTCGAGCCGTCGGGCCGCCGGATTTCCTTCGCCGTGCGAACGACGACGGCCTTGACGACGTCGCCCTTCTTCACCGCCCCGCCGGGCACCGCCTCCTTGACGGAGGCCACGATGACGTCCCCGACGCGAGCGTAGCGGCGGCGGCTGCCCCCCAGCACGCGGATGCAGAGCAGCTCGCGCGCGCCGGAATTGTCGGCAACCTTAAGCCTCGATTCCTGCTGAATCACCGCTGTCGGCCTCCCTCACTGGGCGCGGCGGATGATTTCCACCACGCGCCAGCGCTTGTGCCGGCTGAGGGGGCGGGTCTCCATGATGCGGACCACGTCGCCCTCGCGGCACTCGTTGTGTTCATCGTGCACCTTAAACTTCTTCGTGCGCCGGATCTCGCGCTGGTACAGCGGATGCCGCACCTTGCGCTCGACGGCCACGACGACGGTCTTGTTCATCTTGTCGGAGACGACGGTGCCAACCCGCGTCTTGCGCATGCCACGCTGCTTTTCCGTCACCGACGGTCCCTCCTAACCAATGCCGCTTACCGGCGGATGTTCAACTCCCGCTCGCGCTTGACGGTGTGGATGCGAGCGATGTCCTTGCGCACCGCCTTGATGCGCATCGGGTTGTCCAGCTGGCCCGTGGCCAGCTGAAAGCGGAGGTTGAACAGCTCTTCCTTCAGCTCAGCCAGCTTGCGGTCCAGTTCCTCATCGGTCAGTTCGCGAACCTCGTCCGCCCTCACCGTGCTTCACCACCAGCGGCGCGCTCGCGCTCGACGACTTTCGTCTTGACCGGCAGCTTGTGGGCCGCCAACCGGAGCGCCTCGCGCGCGACATCCTCGGGCACGCCCGCCACTTCGAACATGACGCGCCCGGGCTTGACGACGGCCACCCAGTACTCGGGGGAGCCCTTGCCGCCGCCCATCCGCACTTCCGCCGGCTTCTTGGTCACCGGCTTGTGCGGGAAGATCGTAATCCAGACTTTCCCGCCGCGGCGCATGTGCCGGGTCATGGCCACACGAGCGGCTTCAATCTGGTTGCTCGTGATCCACGCGGGTTCCAGCGTCTGCAGCCCGAACTCGCCGTACTGCAGCGTGTTGCCGCGGTGGGCCGTCCCCCGCATGCGCCCCCGCTGGTGCTTGCGATACTTCACTCTGCGCGGCATCAGCACGACTTACTCGCCCCCTTGCGTTGCGGCCGCGGCCGGCTGGCGCTCGGGCAAAATCTCGCCCTTGTAAATCCACACCTTGACGCCGATGCGGCCGTAGGTCGTGTGCGCCTCCGCGAAGCCGTAGTCCACGTCGGCCCGCAGCGTCTGCAGCGGGATGGACCCCTCGGGCGCCCACTCGGTGCGGGCGATTTCCGCCCCCGCGAGCCGTCCGGCCACCATGACCTTGATGCCCTGCGCGCCCAGGCGCATGGCCCGCTGCATCGCCTGGCGCATGGCGCGCCGGAACGCGATGCGGCGTTCCAGCTGGAAGGCGATGTTTTCCGCCACCAGCTGGGCGTCCAGCTCGGGCACTTTGATCTCGATAATATTAATCTGGATCTGCTTGCCCGTCATCTGCTCCAAGTCTTTGCGCAGCCGATCCACTTCGGCCCCGCCTTTGCCGATAACCATCCCCGGCCGGGCCGCGTGAATCGTCAGCTTCACCCGGTTGGCGGCCCGCTCGATTTCCACCCGAGAAACGCCGGCGGTATAGAACCGCTCCTTGATGTGCTTCCGCAGCTCCAGGTCCTCATGGAGGAGGTCGGCGTATTCCCGCTTGTTGGCGTACCAGCGGCCTTGCCAGTCCCGGATGATGCCCAGCCGCAGCCCGTAGGGATGCACTTTCTGACCCATCGCTAACCCCTCCTCACTGGCGCTCTTTCAGCACGACCGTAATGTGGCTCATGCGTTTCTCGTAGCGGTCCGCCCGGCCCCGCGCCCGGGGACGGATGCGCTTCAGGCGCGGACCTTCGTCCACGTACGCCGCCGACACGTACAGCTCGTCGGCGTCCATATCGTGGTTCGCCTCCGCGTTGGCCGCGGCGGAACGCACCACTTTCTCCACCAGACGGGCCGCCTTCTTCGGCGTGAACCGGAGCACGTTCAAAGCTTCGTCCAGCGGCTTGCCCTTGATGAGCTGCGTCACCTGCCGCGCCTTGCGGGGCGAAATCAGTACGTAGCGAGCACTGGCTCTGGCTTCCATCGTTTTTCCTCCCCGCCCTGCTATCTCCTACGGGTCGTCCGCTCGTCTTTGCCGGCGTGACCCCGGTACGTGCGCGTGGGCACGAACTCACCCAGTTTGTGGCCGACCATGTCCTCGGTGATGTAGATCGGCACGTGGCGCCGGCCGTCGTGTACCGCGAACGTGTGCCCGACAAAAGACGGGAAGATGGTCGAATCGCGGGACCACGTCTTGATGACCCGCTTCTCGCCGGTCTCGTTCATCTCCCGAACCTTCTTCAGCAGGCTCGGGTGAGCGTACGGCCCTTTCTTGCTAGACCTGCCCATGCCCAACCTCCTCCACGCGGCCTACTTGCGCCGCCGCCTGACGATGTACGCGTCAGACTTCTTGTTCTTCTTCCGGGTGCGGTAGCCGAGCGTCGGCTTGCCCCACGGCGTCACCGGCCGCGGCAGGCCGATGGGCGCCTTGCCCTCGCCGCCGCCGTGCGGGTGGTCCACCGGGTTCATGCTGACGCCGCGCTGGTGCGGACGCCGCCCCAGCCAGCGCATGCGGCCCGCCTTGCCGATGACGATGTTTTCGTGCTCCACGTTGCCCACCTGGCCCACGGTGGCCCGGCAGGACACGTGCACCATGCGGAACTCGCCCGAAGGCAGCCGCAGCGTCGCGTAGTTGCCCTCGCGGGCCATCAGCTGCGCGGCGGTGCCGGCGCTGCGGGCCAGCTGCGCGCCTTTGCCCGGCTTCAGCTCAATCGCGTGCACCATGGTGCCCACCGGGATGTTGGCCAAAGGCAGCGCGTTGCCCGGCTTGATGTCCGCGTCCGGGCCCGACTCCACCACGTCGCCCGGCTTCAGGCCCAGGGGCGCCAAAATGTAGCGCTTCTCGCCGTCGGCGTAGTGCAAAAGCGCAATGCGCGCCGAACGGTTCGGATCGTACTCGATGGACGCGACTTTGGCCGGAATGCCGTCCTTGTCGCGCTTAAAGTCGATGATCCGGTACATCCGCTTGTGGCCGCCGCCGCGAAAGCGCGTCGTGGTCCGGCCCTGGTTGTTGCGGCCGCCGGTCTTCTTCAGAGGCTCCAGCAGCGACTTTTCGGGCTCGGTCTTGGTGATCTCCTCAAACGACGCCACCGTCATGCCGCGGCGACCGGGAGAGGTCGGCTTGTAACGCTTGACACTCATCGCTTACCTAACCTCCTCCACCAATCAGAGCCCCTCGAAGATGGGGATGCTCTGACCTTCTGCCAAGGTGACGATGGCCTTCTTGATTTCCCGCGTGCGGCCCTGGGTCCGCCCCTGCCGGCGCAGCTTGCCGGCCTGCCGCATCGTGTTCACCTTGGTGACTTTCACGTTGAAAATCTGCTCGACCGCCTGCTTAATCTGCGTCTTGTTCGCGTTGCGGTCCACCTCGAACACGTACTTGCCCTGCTCCATGAGCATGGTGGCCTTCTCGGTAATAATCGGCCGCTTCAGCACGTCGCGCGGATCCATCAGCCCAACGCCTCCTCGAGCTTGGCCACGGCGTCCTTCGTCATGACCAGCTTGTGGTGGGCCAGCACCTGGTACACGTTCAAATCCTGCGCCTGCATCGTGGTGGCCCCCGGCAGGTTGCGCGCCGACAGCTCCACGTTGCGGTCGCGCTCCGCCAGGACGATGAGCGGCTTGCGCTCGGCCGACAAGTTGGTCAGCACCGCGGCCATCCGCTTCGTCTTCGGCTCGGGCAGCGTCAGCGCGTCCACCACGATGAGCTCGCCGTCCCGCACTTTGGCCGACAGGGCCGAGCGCATCGCGGCCCGGCGGGCCTTTTTCGGCATGGACTGGCGATAGTCGCGCGGCTTGGGGCCGAAGACGACGCCGCCGCCCACCCAGATGGGCGAACGGA
>QGSR01000239.1 GCA_003387805.1 Bacillota bacterium
GCTCGGAACGGCCCCGCGGGCTCGGAACGGCCCCGCGGGCTCGGAGCGCCCTCCGCCGTCCATGATATCAGTAATAATACCGGCCGGTCCAATGGTAGGGCGTCAGCCACGTCACGATGGCGTTGACAATGGACAGCACCAGCGCGGCCGCCACGCTCCACCAAAACCCGTCGATGGAAAAGCCCGGCACCAGCCACGCCACCAGCATCAGCATCAACGCGTTGATAATAAAGGTAAACAGGCCGAAGGTCAGCACGTTGATGGGCAGCGTGATGAGGATGAGCACGGGCCGGACGGAAACGTTGACAATGCCCAGCAGGGCGGCGGCGATGACGCCGGCCAGCATGTCGCTTATGTGAACGCCTTGCAGCAGCGCCGCGGCCGCCAGCAAAGCCAGCGCATTGACCAGCCACCGAAACACCCAGCGCGGCACGGGAGTCACTCCTCTCCAAGACCTGGACCTGAGAGCTGCGTCCAGGAACGGCAGCGAAAACTTGTCGGTGCGCGGCCGGCGGGCAGCGGTGCGCCGGCCGGCGGGCCGTCTCTAGACGATCCGCACGGACACGTGCGTTTCGTCGTCCCGCACGTCGGCCAGCGTCAACCGGCCGCACGACCGCAGGGCAGATACCGCGGCAGCCGGCACGTGCACAAACTTTTCCAGCAGGCCCCACGTCCGGTTCGGCGCGGCGCCGTCCAGCCGGCGGCCCACCCACAGGACGCCACGAGCCAGAATCGCCAAAGACTCCAAGGCGTCTTCCAGCACGAACAGGGGCAGGGCGAAGAACAGACCCCGCCTCCAATCGGACAGGCGGACGCGCACGACGAGGAAACTGGACGGCGGCCTCATTCCACGATGACCTCCACTTTCGTGTCCTCGTCCTCCACGTCCACGATCTTGCCTTCCAGGCCTTCCTCCAGCATGCGCATGATGGCGTCGACGTCCAGGTGTTCACCGCCCACGCTGACCCGCAGCGCGTCTTTGGGCACGAAGCCCAGCGCCACCCGGGCCAGCTCCAGCGGCAAGTTGACGTTGATCTTCGTTCGTTCGCCTTCGATGACCCGGACGCGAATCATGCGGTTGGACCGCCGAGCCCGAGCCGGCTGCGCGGAGGAGTCGTCGCCCAGCGCCTCCAGCAGCTTGACGGCCTCCTCGGCGGAAACTTTGCCCTGCTCCACCATGCGGAGAATTTGCAGGCGTTCGTCCGTCATGTGTTGTCCCCTCTCAAAACCAACAAAGGATAGCCGCCTCAGTCCACAGATGGCCGCCTCAGTCCACAGCTCGCCGCCTCAGTCCACGTCCCCGGCCGTGACCCGGATGGAACCGTTGGCCGTCCGGGCTTGGACGGCGATGCGGCGCGGCTTGTCCTCGTGCCGATCAGAATGCCAGATGACGCTGCGCCGGGAACGCCCGCCGGTTTCGCCGGTGAAGCCCGGGAGCTCCGCCCGCGCCCGGCCGTTGCCCGTTTTCAGGTCCACCTCGTAGCCGATGTCATCGCCTTCGGGCAGGTGCACCCGGATGCTGCCGTTGCTGGTGCGCAGCTTCCAGTCGGCCCGCTGCACCGCCTCGCCGTTCACGGGCGAGTCCGTCAGGCGGGCGTCGATGGAGCCCTGGGCCGTCGTGCCCCGCAAGATCTCCACGGCGCCGACGATGCGGATGCTGCCGTTGGCGGCGCCCGCCTGCAGTTCGGTGGCGTCGATGTCCTCCAGGCGGATGCTGCCGTTGGCGGTGTTGAACTGCCCGGCCGTCAGCGTCAGGTCTTTGCCCCGCACGGACCCGTTGCGGGTTTCCGTCTCGATGCGGAGCCGAATGTTTCTCGGCACCAGCACGCGCACGCTGGAGCTGACGCCCCGGCGGTCCGCGGCCGCCAGCCGGAAGCCCGTTTCGGTCGTTTCCCACACGGTGGCCTCGGCGGCCCGCTCTTCGGCCGCGTCTTCATCCTCGGCCCGCACTTTGCTGGTAACGGTGACTTTGTACCCGGGGCCGTCCCAGGTCTCCCACGTCACCGAGCCGTTGCGGGTGGACACGAAAGCGCTGGCCTCGGCCCGGCCTTCGGCCACGTCCTCGCCGAACGTCCCCTCGTAGGTCCGCTCCACCGTATAGCCGGTGAACGGCCCGAAGTCAAAATGGAACAGCCGCCCGATGGCCTCGGGAAACTCTTTGGCAAACTGGCTGAAGCCCCGCTCCACCGTGACGATGACGTCTTCCAGCGACTCGACCGGGTAGGCGGCGTCTTCCTCGGCCCGGTCGCGCGCCGCCTCGATGCGGACCTTCACTTCCTTCAGCCGATCCGCCACGTTTTCCCGGACCTTCTCCAGCTGCTCCTCGACCGCGTCCACCGCCCGCTCGATGCGCCCGCTCACTTCGTCGGCCAGCCGCTCGGCGGCGCCTTCTTTCTCGGCCTCCTGCGAGAGCGCCAGCGCTTCCAGGAGGTCATGGGCCTCCTCGGCGGTGATCTTGCCCTCCTGGAGCATCTGGAGGATCATCATGCGTTCTTCCTTCACGGCCGTCACTCCCTTAGCAGTTTGATGGCCTCGGCGGCGGTGATTTCGCCGCGATCCAGGCGGGCCAGCACCTCGGCCCGCCGGGCCGCAGCGTCGCCGTCCGCCGCGTCCCGCTCCACCTTGTGGCCCATGGCCTCCAACACCGCATCCAGGCGGTTGCGCACCGTGGGATACGAAATGCCCAGCACGCGCTCCACTTCTTTGATATTGCCGCGGGCCAGCAAAAACACCTCAACGAACTCCTGCTGCTCCGGCGTCAGCCGGTCAAAGCGGGACTGGGAAAAGCGCCCTTCCACGACGGTTTCGCAGCTGACGCATTCCAGACGCCGCACCTCCAGTCGGCCGCCGCACACCGGGCACTTGCCGATGGTGCGCCGCTCCATGCGCATCACCTTCTTATCACCTAGTTGATATATTCAAAGCGGAACTTTCATCTTGTTGATATCCTGCTTTAATCATAAGAGGCATGGGCGGGTCTGTCAACAATTAAATAATGCTGGGACCGATGTTTGCGCCGGGGGCGCCGCTTGGTGCGCCAGCAGGTGTGTTTCCGGTGCCAGCGGGTCGGGTGCGGGCGCCAGCGGGTCCGCTTCCGGCGTCAGCGGGTCGGTTTCAGACGCCAGCGGATCGGTTTACGGCGTCAGCGGGGCCACTTCTGGCGCCAGCGGGTCTGGCTGGTGCCGGCGTCTGCGGGTCGGCTTCCGGCGCCAGCGGGGCCGCTTCCGGCACCCGTCGAGCCGCTTCCGGTGCGGGCGGGTCCGCGTCCAGCGCCGGCCCGGCGAACACGAACTTTGGACTCCGGTGACACTACTTTTTCGTTTTGTTGTCACCAGTGTCACTGGTGGGCTGATTTGTTGTCACGAGAGTACAAAGTTCGCCGCCGGCTTCACCCTCGACGTCCCCGCCGGGTACCGTCGGAAAACAGCGCGGCCCGTAGCGTCGTATTCATGGACGTTTCCAAGTGCGGCGCCGGCGGGGTCCGAGCGGCACACCCCGAGCCGTCGGGGAGGATACCAGACTTTGTACTCCTGTGGCACTCGTTTCGAGCTCTTGCGTCACCAGTGTCACTACCGGCGGAATTTGTTGTCACTGGGGTACAAAGTTCCTCGCCCGCACATCGTCTCTC
>QGSR01000240.1 GCA_003387805.1 Bacillota bacterium
ATGTAATACAGCACCTGGGCCCGCTGGTGGCCGGACATCTGCCGCCAGCCGCCGGCTTTGCGAGCAGCTTCGACCGCATTGCGGATGTCCTTCCGGTTGCCCTCGCCCACTTCGCCCACGACCCGCCCGTCGGGTCCCAGGACATGGCGGGAATAGGGGGCGTCGGGCCGCACCTGCTGGCCGCCGATATACATCTTGGGCGAGCGGTCGATGTCGGGGACACGGACGACGATGGGAACGGCGCCGCCGGCATGGTTTACGGCGGCCGCCGGGGACGGGCCCGGCTCGGTGACGGCGCTAGCGTCCGGTGCAGCGGTTCTGGCAGCCCGCTGCCAGCGCGGGCGCAGGTACTCCCACATCCCTTCCCGGCCGCCCTCGCGCCCGAAGCCGCTTTCCTTGTAACCGCCGAAGCCTGCGGCCGCGTCGAAGAGGTTGGTCGAGTTGATCCACACGACGCCGGCCTTCAGCTGCGCGGCCACATCCAGCGCCAGGTTGATGTTTTCCGTCCAGATGCTGGCTGCGAGGCCATAGACGGTGTTGTTGGCCAGCTCGACCGCCTCCGCCGGCGTGCGGAAGCTCATCGCGGCCAGCACCGGCCCGAAGATCTCCACCTGGGCGACGGTGGACGCGGGGGCCACGTTGGTCAGCAGCGTCGGCGGGTAAAACCAGCCGTCCTTGGGGCACGACCAGGACGGTTGCCACACGGTGGCGCCTTCCTCTTGCCCCCTGCGCACCAAGTCCTCGATGCGCTTAAGCTGCACCGGGGCGACGATGGCCCCGATGTCGACGCTCTTGTCCAAGGGGTTGCCGACCCGCAAGGTTTCCATGCGCCGCCGCAGTTTGGCCAGGAACGCCTCCTCGATGCTCTCCTGCACCAACAGGCGCGAGCCTGCGCAGCACACCTGGCCCTGGTTGAACCAGATGGCGTCCACGACGCCCTCTACCGCGCTGTCTAAGTCCGCGTCGTCAAAGACGATAAAGGGCGACTTGCCGCCGAGCTCGAGGGTGAGCGCCTTGCCGCTGCCCGCCGTGCGCTCGCGGATGAGGCGGCCCACCTCGGTGGAGCCGGTAAAGGCGATCTTGTCGACGTCCGGGTGGCGCACAATGAGCTCGCCGACCGCGCCGTCGCCGGTGACGATGTTGACGACGCCCGGCGGCAGACCCACTTCCTGGCAGAGCTCGGCGAAGTAGAGCGCCGTCAGGGGCGTGTACTCGGCGGGCTTGAGGACCACGGTGCATCCTGCGGCCAAGGCCGGGGCGATCTTCCACGCCAGCATCAACAAGGGAAAATTCCAGGGGATGATCTGGCCCACGACCCCGACGGGTTCATACCCCGGGAATTCCGTCTCCAACAGTTGCGCCCAGCCCGCGTGGTGGTAGAAGTGGCGGGCGACCAAGGGGATGTCGATGTCCCGGGTTTCCCGGATGGGTTTGCCGTTGTCCAGCGTCTCCAGCACCGCGAGAAACCGGGCGTGCTTTTGCACCTGCCGCGCCAGGGCGTACAGGTACCGCGCCCGCACGTGCCCTGGCAATGCCGCCCAGCCGGGTAAGGCTTCCCGCGCGGCGGCCACGGCGTCGTCCACGTCTTCCGGGCGAGCCTGGACCACTGTGGCCAGGGTTTCACCGGTGGCGGGATTCACCGTGGCAAACGTCCCGGCGTCCGAGGGCTTGCGCCATTGGCCGTTGATGAACAGGCCGAAGCCGTCCTTATGCTGAGCCAGCCACTGGCGGACGGGCCCGTCGCTCTCCGGCGCAGGCCCGTATTCCATCGTCTCCAGGATGCGGCCAATCTCCATAGGCCTCGCCTCGCTTTCCGCTGGGTGTCTCATGGGTGCCTGTTCGCGGTCGCGGCCGTGTGCCTCTAACCCATCGGGTGCCGGTGGGCGGCCGAATAGCGGCCGGTGACGTGGTGCTCCAGCTGCCGCTCGATGTCGGTCAACAGGCCGCTGGCGCCCAGCCGGAACAGGGCGGGCGTGAGCCAGGCATCGCCCAGTTCTTCCTTCATGAGGATCATCCAGTTGAGGGCGTCTTTGGCCTGGCGGATGCCGCCGGCGGGCTTAAAACCGACCCGGTAGCCCGTGCGCTCCATGTAGTCCCGCATGGCCCGCACCATCACCAGGCCGATGGGAAGCGTCGCGTTGACGGTCTCCTTGCCGGTGGACGTCTTGACAAAGTCCGCCCCGGCCATCATGCACACGAGGCTGGCCCGGTACACGTTGCGCAAGGTGCCGAGTTCCCCTGCGGCGATGATGGCTTTGAGGTGGGCGCCGCCGCAGGCTTCCTTGAAAGCTTGGACCTCGTCGTAGAGCGCCCGCCAGTCGCCGGTGAGCACATGCCGGCGGGAGATGACGATGTCGATTTCGTCAGCGCCGGCCGCGACGCAGGCGCGGACTTCATCAACCCGCTGGGCCAAGGGGCTTAAGCCCGCGGGGAAACCGGCCGCCACCGCGGCCACGGGGATGCCGGAGCCTTTGAGGGCTTCGACGGCTGGCGGCACCAGCGCCGGCCACGTGCACACCGCGGCCACTTTGAGGGGCAGGTGGCCGACGCCAAGGGCGTCGAGAATCTCCTGCCGCACCGGCTGGCGCGCCTTGGCACACAGGCGGCGCACCCGGCCCGGGGTGTCGTCGCCGTTCAAGGTGGTGAGGTCGATCAGTTGCACGGCCCGCAGCAGCCATGCGGCCTGCCACTCCTGCTTGACGCTGCGGCGGGCGGGCAAACTCGCTGTCCGCCGCTCCACGGCCGAGCGGTTGACCTGCACCCCGGCGATCCAGTCCAGATCCAGCGGGATGCCGGGATTGTAAGGGGCCTCGAGGGCATCGATGCCCTTGACGGTGACGGACATGCCGTACACCTCCTATGCAAAGGCGGTCGTCACGGCCCGGGCGACGGGTTGAGGAGCGCCGCCCTCTACACGCGAAACCCTTCGGCTGAGTGTGGTGGGTCTCCTTCAGCGGCCAGGGGAACGGGAGGGGCGTCGTCGGGTCACCCTCCCCGTCGCCGTTACGGGCGGTGACGGGGACAAAGGCCCGCCGGGCCAGGCGCCTTCTTTCCGGCGCGGAGGGCAGCCGTCAAGGAACAAGAGGCGACGTTACGCTTGACGGCCGCCCTGCTCTACCGATCCGGCAGTGTGCCCGGCAAGAACCGCTTTATTGTGTGGACAGTTGCACCTCGCCGCCGTCCAGGAATTGGACGGACCGCGGCACGGGGGCGATGTTGACGACCACGTCGTGGTGTTCGCCGGGCGCCAGGGTGAGCGCCGCCCGCTCCGGCTGGCACGCGCACGTGGACCCGCACCGATGCGGCCCGCACCAGCTGGAAGTCGCGGACGACCGTCTCGCCGCGAACGACCTCCACCGCCAGCGGGGTGGTCCTTGACTTGCGAAAACATCACGACATAAGCCCCGGGAAACCCGGCGCGAAGCCCATTTGGGGTGCGCAGCCCATTTGGGCCATGGGGCTCGAGGGTTGGGAGGCTTCTCCCGGCGGGTGCATTCTGGTATGCTGGCAACGGTGACGCCCATGGAGCGCGCTCGACACATGCGGCCTGTCTTTATCGGCATCGCCGGCGGCCGCGGTTCGGGGCAGACGCACGGGACGAGCGGCACCGTCACCCGGGGG
>QGSR01000241.1 GCA_003387805.1 Bacillota bacterium
GAGCCCGGCACGCCCATCCAGGACATCCGGGTGGACCGGGTTTTCATCGGCTCGTGCACCAACGCCCGCCTCAGCGATTTGCGGGCCGCGGCCCGGGTGGTGCACGGCCGCCGGGTGGCCGACGGCGTCCGGGCCATGGTGGTGCCCGGCTCCATGTGGGTCAAGAAGCAAGCGGAAGCCGAAGGGCTGGACAAGATTTTCAAGGCCGCGGGCTTCGAGTGGCGGGACGCGGGCTGCAGCATGTGCCTGGGCATGAACCCGGACATTTTGGCGCCGGGGGAGCGCTGCGCCTCCACGTCTAACCGCAACTTCGAAGGCCGCCAGGGCCGGGGCGGGCGGACGCATCTGGTCAGCCCCGAAATGGCCGCGGCCGCGGCCATCGCCGGCCATTTCGTCGACATCCGCGAGTGGGACATCGACTGGGACCTGCGCGGGGAGTCGGTGGTCTGAACCGCCGGGGCTCCGGCCTGCGCCGGCAGGGGCATCTCGTACGACGAAGGGGGAATTGTTATGGAACCGCTGCGCCGCCATCGGGGGCTCGTGGCGCCCATCGACCGGGTCAACGTGGACACGGACCAGATTATTCCGAAGCAGTTTTTGAAGCGTATCGAGCGCACGGGATTCGGGCAGTTCTTGTTCTACGACTGGAGGTTTGACGAGCACGGGAACGAACGGCCCGAGTTCGTGCTGAACCAGCCGCGCTACCGCCACGCGACGGTGCTCCTGGCCCGGGACAATTTCGGCAGCGGATCGTCCCGGGAGCACGCCCCGTGGGCGCTGCTGGACTACGGTTTTCGGGTGCTGATTGCGCCGTCGTTTGCGGACATCTTCTACAACAACTGCTTCAAGAACGGCATTTTGCCCGTGCGGCTGCCCGAGGAGCAGGTCGACGAGCTCTTCCGCCGCACCGAGGCCACGCCGGGGTACGAGCTCACCATCGACTTGGAGCAGTGCACCGTCACGGATGACGACGACCTGACGTTTTCGTTCGAGATCGATCCGTTCCGGCGCCACTGCCTGCTGGAAGGACTGGACGACATCGGCATTACGCTGCAGCACGAAGACAAAATCGCGGCGTTCGAAAGGCAGCATCGCATCTGGGGTTTCGCCACACCGCAGTAAGGAGTCGACGGCCCATGGCTGAGCGCATCCAGTTGTTCGACACGACGCTTCGAGACGGCACGCAAGGGGAAGGCATCTCGTTTTCCGCCGACGACAAAATCCGCATCGCGCAGCGGCTGGACGCCTTCGGCATCGACTACATCGAAGGCGGCTGGCCCGGGTCCAACCCGAAAGACGTGGAGTTTTTCGAGCGGGTGCGGGAGGCGCCGCTGCAGCATGCGCGCCTGAGCGCGTTCGGCAGCACGCGGCGGGCGGGCATCGCGGCGGAGGACGACGCCAACCTGCAGGCCATTGTGGCCTCCGGCGCCGGGGCCGCGTCGATTTTCGGCAAGTCATGGGATTTCCACGTCACCAATGCGCTGGGCACGACGCTGGAGGAAAACCTGGCCATGATCCGGGACAGCGTCCGGTTTTTGAAGGGGCGCGGCCTGGAGGTCATCTACCTCGGCGAGCACTTTTTCGACGGCTACAAGCGCAACGAGGAGTATGCCCGGCGCACGATTCTGGCCGCGGTGGAGGCGGGCGCGGACGTGGTGGTGCTGTGCGACACCAACGGCGGCAGCATGCCGGAGGAGATTTACGACATCGTCGGCGCGGTCTGCCGCCTGGTGCCGACGACGGTAGGCATCCACGCGCACAACGACTGCGGGCTGGGCGTGGCCAACACGCTGGCGGCCGTGCGGGCGGGGGCCCGCCACGTGCAGGGCACCGTCAACGGCTTCGGCGAGCGCAACGGCAACGCGGACTTGGTGCAGATCATCCCGAACCTGCAGCTGAAGCTGGGCTACCAGTGCGTCAGCCCCGAGCAGCTGCGGACGCTGACGGATTTGTCCCGCTTTGTCAGCGAGATGGCGAACCAGGCGCCGGATCCGAAGCACCCCTTTGTGGGGAAGAGCACGTTCGCCCACAAAGGCGGCATCCACGTCAGCGCGGTGCTGAAGCATCCCGAGACGTACGAGCACATCGACCCGGCGCTGGTGGGCAACGAGCGGCGGGTGCTGGTGTCGGAGCTGTCGGGCGGCAGCAACGTCATCTACAAGGCCAAGGCGTACGGCATTGATTTGGACAAGAATTCGCCGGCGCTGCGCGAGGTGCTGGCGGCGGTGAAGGCGCTGGAGCATCAGGGGTACTACTTCGAGGCCGCCGAGGCTTCCTTCGAGCTGCTGCTGCAGAAGGCCGTGGGCCGGTATCGCCCCTATTTCGAGCTGGAAGGCCTGCGGCTGCTCATCGAAAAGGACACCATGGACGGCGAGCCCACGGCCGATGCGGTCATCAAGGTGCGGGTGGGCGACGAGGTCATCCACACGGCCGCGTCGGGCAACGGCCCCGTCAACGCGCTGGACAACGCGCTGCGCAAGGCGCTGCTGGACGCGTACCCCGAGCTGGCGCAGATTCACCTGACCGACTACAAGGTCCGGGTTCTGGACGAGGACGCGGCCACCGGCGCGAAGGTGCGGGTGCTCATCCAGACCGCCGGCGGCGGGCGGTCCTGGGGCACCGTCGGAGTTTCTACCAATATAATAGAGGCCAGCTGGCTCGCGCTGGTCGACAGCGTGGAGTACGGCCTGATGGCGCTGGGCGTGGCGCCCATGGCCGGCCAGGCGGCCGCCCCCGCGGCGGGGCGCAGCACGGCCGCCGGCGCGGGGGCGTGAGTGCGATCGCTGCCCGGGCGTCGGCGCTGGTGCGTGACAGTGTCCGCCGCACGGCTGCCGGTGCCGTTGCCTGACCGTGCCGCTCCGCGCCCCCCGGCGCCGGTACGCAACGCAACACGGCGGCCGGCGTCGGTACGCAACGCCGCCCGCCGGCGCCGCGGCGCGGGGCTAGCGGTTCTTCGTGGCTTCCCAGCGGGCCCGGGCTTCCTCGATGATCCGGATGGCGTCGTCGCGCCCGTCCCAGTCGCCGACCTTGGTCTTCTTTTCCTCGAGGTCTTTATACACCTGGAAGAAGTGCGTGATTTCCCGCAGCAGATGCTCCGGCACGTCGCTGAGCTCTTTGACCCAGTTCCACTGCGGGTCGCTGACCGGCACCGCCAGAATTTTTGCGTCGGGCCCCTTTTCGTCCCACATGTGGAAGACGCCGATGGGCCTGGCCCGAATGATGCAGCCCGGGAACGTGGCCTCGCCTACCAGCACGAGAGCGTCCAGCTCGTCGCCGTCCTCCGCCAGCGTTTCCGGAATGAACCCGTAGTCGGCGGGGTAGTGCACCGCCGAGAACAGCATCCGGTCCAGCACGAAGCGTCCCGTCTCCCGGTCGTATTCGTACTTGTTCCGGCTGCCCCGGGGAATTTCCACCATGACGTTGACTGTTTCCATATCCGTTCCCCTTCGTTTGCTTTGGGGTGGCGCGATGGCGCCGCCGGCACCCGGTAAGGTGGCCGCGTTTTACGCCGGGCGCCAGCCTGTTGATGGCACCGCCGTCCTGGCCCGCGCCGAGGCCGCGACCCCTTCAGCTCATTGCACCGCCGTCCTGGCGCGGCGCCGAGGCCGCGACC
>QGSR01000242.1 GCA_003387805.1 Bacillota bacterium
GCGCCCGCGGCCGCCGGGCCCCGCCCCCCCCCTCCCGCCCCCCCCCCCCCCGCCCCCGGGAGCACCTTTCCCGCCCGGGGGTTGTTCTTGCGAAGGCCCACCCGCCAGTACATAAAATGGCGGGCCAGCACGTACTCCTCGATGGCGTGCAGCCCTTTGCCCTGCACCGCCACGTCGCCGCCGTGCAGCGTCATGGTGTTGATGACCCGCTCCAGCTGGAAGCGCCCGTACTCGGCCCCCGTAAACAACGCGTCCCGCAGCAGGTAGTCCATGCGGTCCACGTCCAGCTGGCTGGCCACCAGGCGGCTCACCCAGGCCGGCCGGCCCCGCCCGGCCAGCACCTCGGCCACCCGCACGGGCAGCGACGCATCCACGCCCCGCAGCACCCGGTGCACCGGCGTGTCCTCCAAGAGAACGCGCCGGGTCCACTCCTCGTGGCCGCGGCCCGGCGTCAGCACGTATTCCAAAGCGTGGGAAAACGGGCCGTGGCCCACGTCGTGCAGCAGCGCGGCGGCCCGCGCCACCGTCACCGTCTCCTCGTCCAGCGGGCCGTTCACTTCGGCCAGGCGCCGCAAAATGCGCTCCATGATATGGAAGGAACCCAGGCTGTGGCCGAAGCGGGAATGCTCCGCGCCGTGGTAGGTGCCGAACGACGCGCCCAGCTGGCGAATGCGGCGCAGGCGCTGAAACTCGGGCGCGTCAATCAGGTCCAGCAGCCAGCGGTGCCGCACGATGATGAAGCCGTGCACGGGATCCATAAAAGCCTTTTCGATGTCGCCCCGCCGCGCCGCCATACTTGGCACCGCCTTTCCGAGACCGTTGCCGGCCGCGAACGATGCCGCATCCGGCCGGAGTCCGCCGCTTTCGCTACGTCATTCCCCCGTCCGCGCCGATGACCTGGCCCGTGACGTACCCGCCCGCCGGCGACGCCAAATACGCCACGATGCCGGCCACGTCCTCCGGGCTGCCCAGCCGCCCCACCGGCGTCGCTTCCGCCAGCGCCGCCTTCTCGTCGGGCGTCAGGCCGTTCAGCATGTCCGTCTCGATGACGCCGGGGGCCACCGCGTTGACCGTGATGCCGCCCCGGCCCACCTCTTTCGCCAAAGCCTTCGTAAACCCGATGAGGCCCGCTTTGGCCGTGGAATACGCCACCTCGTTGGCGGCGCCTACCTGCCCCCACACCGAGGCGATGTTGATGACCCGCCCGTAGCCGCGGCGAATCATTCCCGGCAGCGCCGCCCGGGTGCAGTTGAACGCGCCCCGCAAGTGCACGCCCATGAGCAAATCCCACTGCTCCACCGTGGTGTCCAGCAGCAGGCCGTAGTGCGCGATGCCGGCGTTGTTGACGAGGATGTCCACCTTGCCCCAGCGCTGGGCGCCCGCGGCCACCAGCGCCCGGGCCGCCGCGTCGTCGGACACGTCGGCCTGCACGGCCACCGCGTCGGCGCCCAGCTCTTTGGCCAGGCGCACCACTTCCTCGGCGGCCTCTTGGCGCGTGCGGTAGTTGACCACCACCGACGCGCCGCGCCGGGCCAGCTCCAGGGCGATGGCCCGCCCGATGCCCCGGGCGGCGCCCGTCACCACGGCGGTCTTGCCCGCCAATGAATAGTTGTCGCGCTCAATCAATCCGTCCTTCACGGAACACACCCAGCAGCTCGTCGTGAAGTTTCCCGTTGCTGGCCAGCAGGCGGGGTTTCATCAGGTCCAGCTCGCCGCCCGTCATGTCGGTCACCTTGCCCCCGGCCTCCCGCACCAGCAGCACGCCCGCGGCCACGTCCCACGCGGCGTTGTCCAGGTCCCAATAGCCGTCGAACACGCCCGCCGCGACGTAGACCAAGTCGATGGCCGCCGTGCCCAGCACCCGCACGCCACGGCTTTTCGCGGCCAGCGTCCCCATGTGGTCGGTGTTGTCGGGCCGCCCCGGCGACATGTCGTTGGGAAACCCCGACACCAGCAGCGCGTTTTCCAGCTGGTCCGTGGCCGACACGTGCAGCGGCACGCCGTTTTTCCACGCGCCGCGGCCTTGCACGGCGGTATACGTTTCGTCCAGCACCGGCAAGTGCACGACGCCCACCAGCAGCCGGCCGTCCTCTTCCAGGGCGATGGACGTGGCGAACAGCGGCAGTCCCTGCGCGTAGTTGGTCGTGCCGTCCAGCGGGTCCACGAACCAGCGGCGGCCGGCGGTCCCCTCGGTCACGCCCGCTTCCTCGCCGACGATGCCGTACTCCGGAAACGCCTGCAGCAGCACCTCCCGGACGGCTTCCTCGGCCAGGCGGTCGGCTTCCGTCACCAAGTCCCGGTGGCCGCTTTTGCGCTCCACCGTCACCCGGCCGCGCTTCTCGAGCAAAATGTCGCCGGCCATTTTCGCCGCCCGGACGGCCGCGGCCAGCTCGCGCGCCAAACCGTGATTTTCCTCCGGCATGGCATCACCCTCCTCCGTTGATGAACCCGGCGGGCTGTCCGCCGCGGGCACCGCGTCGCGCGGGGCCGGCCGGGCCCGTCACGACCGGTCCCGGCCCGCCGCGCGCGACGACGGGGTCCCGGCGCCCGCCGCCGGCGGCAGCTCCGTCACGCCCCGCCACAGAAAAGCCAGCGTCAGCGTCAGAGCCAGCGCCGTGGCCAGGCGGATGCCCAGCAGCACCAGCGGATTGACGCCCAGCGGCACGAACAGCAGCGTATCCTCGAAAACGGCGTGACAAGGCGCCAGAAAGGCCGTCAGGAGCAGGCCGTCCTTGCGGGTGATGCGCCCTTCCCGGTAGCTGTCGATGATGAGCCCGCTGCCGAACGCGATGCCCAGCACGGCGCCCGCCACCAGCGGAAACGACGCCTCCCGGGACATGCCCAAAAGGCGCGCGCCCGGTTCCATCCAGCGGGACAGCACGTCCAGGATGCGAAAGGTCCGCAGCAGCTCCACCGCAATCATGAGCGGTATAACGATGGCGGCCATTTTCAGCACGGTGCCCAGCGCGCCCGACGCCGCGTCCCAAAGCGCCGCCCACGCCGCCGACAGTTCCCACGCGGCCACGCCGTCACACCCTCCAGACGATGTTCACGACCAGCGCCAGCAAGACGGCCAGACCCAGGCGCACGGCCAGCGCAAAGCGGGCGGGAACGCCGATCTGGCTGGTCACCGCGGTTTCAACCACCAAAGCATGGGCCATGCTCAAGATGAGGGCGAGAATGGTCGCCTCTTTGGCGGTCAGCGTCAGGGACGCCGCCGCGCCCAGGGCCGAGTACAAATTCACAAACAGGCCCAGGATGAGGGGCAGCGCGGCCTCGCCCGGCAGGCCGAACCAGCGCAGCAGCGGCCCCGCGCCCTTGGCGATCCAGTCCAGCGCCGGCGTGCGCGCCAGCAGCGACACGGCCATGTACGCGGGCACCACGGCCCGGGCCAGAATCCACGTCGTCCGAATGCCTTTGCGGGCGCCACGCGCCAGCGCTTCGCCGATGTCGTTCACCCGTCGACCCCTAGCCGCAAAATTGAACGCAATGCAGGATTGTCCAGTACAAATATCAGTATAGATGCGCCGCGAGGCAGCGTCAAATGGGCCCGGGCGCCGGATAGTGTCAAGCCAACTGGGGTAGGGTCGACCTCACGTCCGTCGCC
>QGSR01000243.1 GCA_003387805.1 Bacillota bacterium
TCCGCCATGCCGGGCCCGCCGTCGCGGCCGCAGGCGGCGCCCGCCGCATGGGCCAGGGAGCGAAATAACAAGGGCGGCGGCGGAACCGCGTGGCCGCAGGCGGGCCCGCGCGCGGCCGCGGGCGGGCCGGAGGGGACGGTCGGATGGACAAGGGAGGGTGGCGGCGCCGGCTGCGGGCGGCCCGGGCGGCCTTGCCGCCCGGGGAGCGGGCGGCCAAGGCGCAGCGTATGGTTGACCATTTTTTCAGCCTGCCCGAGATTGCCCGCGCCGGTTCCCTGAATGTACTATTGTATGCGGCGGCTGGATCCGAAGCGCCGACGAAACCGCTGGCCGGGCGCCTGTTGCGGGCCGGCCACCGGGTCTTCCTGCCGCGCCTGGACCGGGAACGGCCGGGGGAGATGGACGTGGTGCCCGTCTCGTCGTGGGACGAGCTGGTGCCGGGGCCGTACTTCGGCATTCCGCAGCCGCCGCCGGACGTTCCGCCGGTGCCGCCCGAGAGCCTGGACGCCGTGGTGGTGCCCGCCGTCGGTTTTGACCGCAACGGCCGGCGGCTGGGCCAGGGCGGCGGCTACTACGACCGGTTTTTCGCCCGGCTGCCGAGGCGCATCCTGCGCATCGGCTGGGCGTTTTCCGTGCAAGTGGTCGACGAGCTGCCCTCCGAGGAGCACGATCAAGGCGTAGACCTCATCGTGACCGAAGCGGGCGTCGTCCGGCCTCCGGGGCCGCCGGGGCTGTCCGCGCCGGGGCCGTCGTGAGCGGCAAGGCCGCCGTCGCGGCAGCGGCTGCGGATTCGCGCCCGGGCGGCCTTTGGGTTTGAAGTCACGCCCTCATCGCAACAATCTACATGGCACGGCAAGGAGATGGATGCATGTCGAAACGGGTCGTTGTCGTCGGCGCCGGCATCGTCGGCTTGTGGACCGCGTACGAGCTGCGGCGGCGGGGGATGGACGTGGTGGTCATCGACAAAGCGGAGCTGGGCTCCGGTTCGTCCTTCGGCAACGCGGGCTGGGTCATTCCCGCCCGGGCGCTGCCGCTGCCGGCGCCGGGCCTGCACTGGGAAGGGCTGAAGATGATGGTGCAGCCCGACAGCCCGCTGTACATCAAGCCGACGGCGCTGCCCCGGCTGACGGGCTGGTTCACGCAGTTTCTCAAGTATTGCAACGCGGAAGCGTACCGTCACGGCTGCGAGGCCACGGCCAGCCTGACCTCGATGGCCCACGCCGAATACGACCGGCTGGCGGAAGACGGTCTTGACTTCGAAATGCATCACCAAGGCCTCCTCAGCGTTTACTTGGACGAGAACGCCTGGGAGACGGGATTTAAGGACCACCAAACCATGGCCGAGTTCGGCCTGGGCGAGCCGGTCCGGCTCAGCGCGCAGGAAGCCCGGGAGATGGAGCCGGAGCTGGGTCCGCGCATCGTGGGCGGCGTGTTTATCAAAGAGGCCCGGCACACCGACCCCGGCTCGGTCCTGCGGGCGCTGGCGTCCCGGCTGGAGGCCGACGGCGTGCGGCTGATGTTCTCTACGGAAGTGACCGGGTTTGAACGGCAGGGCCACCGGTTGACGGGCGTCAAGACGAAAACCGAGACCGTGGCTGGGGACGACGTCGTCATCGCCACGGGGGCGTGGGCGGGCCAGCTGGCCAAAGCTTTGGGCTATTCGCTGCCCATGCAGGCGGGCAAAGGCTACAGCCTGCAGTTTTCGGCGCCCAATCCGAAGCTGCGGGCGTCGGTGTTCCTGGGCGACGCGAAAATCGCGTGCACGCCCCTGAGCCGGGGCACCCGCTACGCGGGCACCATCGAGTTCTCGGGCATCAATCTGAACATGGAGCGGGCCCGCATCGAGGCGCTGCACAAGAAGATCCCCGAGTATTTGCCAAACTACAACGGAAGCCTGGACGCGGTGGAGTGGGTGGGCATGCGGCCGGTGACGCCCGACGGCCTGCCCGTCATCGGGCCGGTGCCCGGCTTTGAGAATGCGTTCATCGCTGCGGGGCACAGCACGGCGGGGCTGCCCCTGGCGCCCGGGACGGCCAAGATGATTGCCGACTACGTGACGGGCCGGCCGCCCGCGGGGCCGAATCCTTTTGACCCGGCCCGCTGGGCCTGAAGGCGGCGCCCCGGCGGCGGGCCGGAACGGCGGGATGACGACATGACCGAGCACTATTACACATCGAAGCCGCAGGCGGCCAGCCGGCCCGAGGAAGTGACGGTGACGCTGCGGGGGCGGGACTTCGTCTTCGTCACCGACGCGGGCGTGTTTTCCAAAGGCCGGGTGGACAAGGGCACGCGCCTGCTCATAGAGCATCTGCCGCTGCCGGCCCGGGGCGACGTGCTGGACCTGGGCTGCGGCTACGGCCCCGTGGGCATCGTCGTGGCGGCCGAGTCGCCGCACGCCCGCGTCCTGATGGTGGACGTCAACGAGCGGGCCGTGGAGCTGGCCCGGGCCAACCTGCGGCGCAACGGCATCGACAACGCCGAAGCGGTGGCCGGCGACGGCTTCGCCGCCGCGGGCGGCCGGCGGTTTTCGCTCATCGCGTCCAATCCCCCCATCCGGGCGGGCAAGCGGGTGGTGTACGCCTGGGTGGAGGAGGCCCGCCGCCGCCTGCTGCCCGGCGGGCGGCTGGTGATGGTGGCCCGCACCAGCCAGGGCGCCAAGAGCTTGGCGCGAAAAATGGAGGAAGTTTTCGGCAACGTGTCGGAATTGGCCAAAGGGAGCGGGTACCGGGTCCTGCAGGCGGTGCGGACGGAATAGCGCGGCCGCGGGGGGAATACGCTTCCGCAGAAGCGGCCGGGGGGTGGCGCCGGCACCGTTCGGCGCCGGAAGCAGGTTAAGCAGGTGCGATGTATTGCGGGGCAGAGTTTTCTTTGTGACAATCCATCGGCGCCATGTCTTGCTGGTCTTGTTCACGGCGCTGCTTCTGCTCGGGTACGGCGCGCTGGCCAGGTGGCTGCCTTGGATGAGCGCGCCGGTGGCCGACACCCGGGCGGGGCGCATCGTGGCCATCGACGCGGGACACGGCGGGCCCGATCCGGGCGCGGTGGGGCCGTCGGGCGTGCTGGAGAAAGACGTCACCCTGGCCATCGCGCTGAAGCTGGAGGAAGTGCTGAAACAAGCCGGCATCGAGACGGTCATGACCCGGACGGGCGACTACGACCTGGTGCGGGGCGAAGAGGTGCCCCACCGGCAGCGGGCGGACCTCATCCGCCGGGCGGAGCTGGTCAACCACAGCGGCGCCCAGCTGCTGCTGAGCCTGCACGCCAACAGCTTCCCCGATCCGGCCTGGTCCGGCGCGCAAACCTTCTACCTTGAAGGCGACGAGCTGAGCTTCGTGCTGGCCACCCACGTCCAGACGGCCATGGTGCGGGAGCTGCGGGACCTGGGGCCCAACCGCCGGCGCCCCGCCTCCGCGGATTTGCGCATACTACGAGACGTACACGTGCCGGCCGTCGTCGTCGAAGTCGGCTTTCTTTCCAATCCGTCGGAGGAGCGGCTGCTGCGGCAGGGGGACCACCAGGCGCGGGGGGCCCAGGCGGTGGCCAACGGGGTGCGCGCGGTTTTCCCCGGGGGGGAGCGGGGGGGGAGGGGGCCGGGCG
>QGSR01000244.1 GCA_003387805.1 Bacillota bacterium
CGTGCCGGCCATTTTCGCGATGACGGCTGACGCGAGCGCGACCGACCAGCGGGGCCGCAACATGGCCCGCATCGGCGCCATGATCGGCATTGCGGCCATCACCGGACCCATGGTCAGCGGGATTTTGCGGTCGGCTTGGGGTCCGAATGCGGTGTTTATCACCGTCTTTATCGTGATGGCTTTGGGCGCCGCGCTGGCGCTGACCCTGCCGGAAACGCTGCGGAACGAGAAGAAGCGGGCGGCCGAGGATGCCGGCCCGTCGCGCATATCGTTCGCCGCGCCGGGCTTTCACATGCTCAATCTGGCGGGCTTCGGCACCGCGGCCGGCATGGGCGCCCTGACGTACTTGATCCCGCTGCAGCTGGAGCAGCAGGGCCTGAGCGCGGCCCGCTCCAGCAGCGTGTTCAGCATTTATGCCATCGTGGCCGTCATCGTCATGATGACCATCGGCCGGCGCGGCTACCGCCTGACTACGTTTGCCGCGGGCTTTCTGGGCATGGCGGCGGCCTTCGCCGTGCTGAGCTTCGGCTCGTCGTTCGGCGTGGCGGCGCTGGGCATGGCCATTTTCGGCCTCGGTTTCGGCATGCTGTACCCCACCCTGAACACCCAGGTGGCGGCCATGTTCCCGGCCAACGGCCGCGGCCGGGCCTACGGCATCTTCAACGCCTTCTACACCATGGGCGTCGTCGTGACCCCGCCGGCCATCGGCTGGGCTATGCCGCACACGACCACGTCGGTCGTTTTCGGCGTCCTGGCCGCCCTGGCCCTTCTGGGCGCGGCGGGGCTGTACGGATTTCGCCACTTGATGGACGTGAATCCCGAGAAGGACGCGGCCCGTACGGCGGCGGTATGAGGCCGGCGGGACGGCCGGCCTGATGCCCGAGCCGACGCCGGACCGCCCTGCGGCTTCAGGCGACAAGCCGCCGAAGCAGCGTCGCGCTGACCGGCACCTCCAGGTCCAGCAGCGGCGCGTACATCTGGCTGCCCATGACGTCGCTTTCGCCCGGGCTGCCGCTGGGACGGAGCCGCCGGATGGTGAACTTGACGGCCCGGGCCGGGTCGAAGGCCGTGAAGGTCACGACGCGGTCCGGCTCGATGCCGAACAGAGCGGCCACCGTCTCCGCCGTCAGCGCGCCCGACTGTTTGACCTCCCGGTAGACGGCGTCGTCGCTGAAGATGATGTCGAAGGTGATGCAGTCGGGCCCGGCGTTCTTGCTGCGAATAGTCCGGGCCAAGTCCATGAGCCTCGCCATGATCGTTCTCCCCCTTTTCGCTTCCCCGTTCCCTCGTGTTCTCCGGCGCTCGCGCGGGCTCCCGTGGGCTCCCGAGGGCTCCCGCGGGCTCCCGTGGGTTCGCGCGGGCTCTCTCCCGCGCTCGTGCCGCCGGACGGCCCCCCGGCCTGTCGACGCCGGCCGGGCCGCCGCGCCGTCAGCCCACCGTCTCGTACTCCGTGCGGAACAGCTCCAGCGGATGGTCCACCTCGATGACGTGGTTCAGCGTCCAGCGGTACGCCCCCCGGCTGGGCAGCACTTCGTCGCTCATGAACGCGGCCGCGCCCGCGGTGCCGCGGTGTCCCGGAATGCGGGCGTACAAGAAGTTGCGCCCCGCCAGGTTGGTCAGCTCCATGGCCTCGTCCATGGTGGGCGCCACGCCTTCGACCACGACGCACAGCTCGTGGGAGCGGATCTCCTTGACCGGCTCCATCTCGCCCATGACGCCGTTTTTGCCGTAAACGTGGTAGTGCACTTCGTACTCCGGCCCGCTGAACCGCTCGGCGGTCTTTTGCCGCGACCAGGCCAGCGCGTCGTCCAGGCGGGCGATGGTGTTGGGGTCCCGGATGCCGATAATCATGACGGCCCGCTCGCCCACTTTGCCCGCGCCCTCCAGCTTGATGGTGTAGCGCGGCGACGACACCCAGCGGGAGCCCGTCACCCGGGTGCGCCGCTCGTCCACCGCCTCGTAGCGGCATTCGCTCATGTCCACATAGCCGCCGGGCAAATACTCCCGGGTCGGGTCCGACCGCTCGTACATGGCGTGTGCGGCCACCGACGCCGGCGTGCAGCGCTGGTAGTCGCTCATCGGTTCCAGCACGATGGCGTCGCGCTCCACGTGGCCCAGGACGCTTTCTTTGCCGGCGAACGGTTCCGCGCAAAAGGACGCGCACTCCAGGAGTTTGCCGGAGAAGTAGGCGATGTCCCACGGGTAGCCTTCGTGCAGCAGCGGCGCCGCAAAGAGCGCCGGATCGCACGCGCGGCCGGCGATGACCACGTCGGCCCCGCCCTGCAGCGCGGCCAAAATGGGCTCCACGCCCATGACCGCCACCACGTTGTCGCTGGCGTCCAGATCCTCGGCTGTCAGCGGCGGCCGGCCGTCCAGTCCCGCGGTCCATGCGCCCCGCTCCAGGCGCTTCTTGATCTCCTCGGGATCCTGCTGGCTGTAAATGGTGGCCATGCGGAAGGGCGCCAGGCCGTGCTTTTTTGCCAGCCGGCGGATGATTTGGGCGAACTTGCGCACGCCCCGGTCGGTGCCCGTATCGCCCGCCGAGCCGACGATCATGGGCACGCCCAGGCGGCGGGATGCGATCAGCATCAGCTCCAGGTCGTGCTCCTGCCACGCCTCGGGACTAGCCTCGGCGTCCGCGCCCAGCGCCTGCGGGCCGATGTCGCAGCTGCCGGAGTCGGCCACGATGTAGTCCGGACGCCGCTCGACGCCCGTCCAGAAGCTGGCCTCTTCAATGGGCGTAAAGCCCAGGTGCCCGGTGGGGCTCAGCAGCTTCAAGGCGGCGGCGCTCTGCGCGTGCGGCGCGCTGACAGCGGGGGAAGTCATGCTAGCACCTCCAGAGTCATGACCGGCGGCGAGACGGCGGCCTGAAAACAAAACGGCCGCCATGATCCGCAGAACCATGGTGGCCGCAAATCTACGCACACCGACGCCCTCATGCCGGAAGACGTCGCCATGTGTTTGGTTGTCATGACGGGTCCCGCGGACCCTTGACGGCTCAGCCGCAGCACGGCGCCTCGCTCCCTCTCCGTCGTACGCGAAGACGAACGTGCCTGCGGATGCCCCGGTCGCGAGCGCCGTCGGTCCGACCAGCGCAAAAAACGCAAAAAGCGGCGGCGCTGCGCGACGCGCAGGCAATCCGCACGCTTTTTCCACGCTGACGAGGTTAGCTAGCGGGTTCGGGTCGAAAAAGTAACCCTACCTGGCGAACCAGGATTCACCCTCTGCCCCGGGCCGGGCCGGCCCGGTTGCCAAGCTTCGCTTGCCCGGGACAAACGTTGGGTCCCCCGTTTCCGCCCTTCCCAGAGCGGAATTAAGCGTTCTTCGTGCCTCCGACCGGAGGTCTATGCAATTGGTTGTATTTTATTGTAACTAGCCTGTCTGAGACTGTCAAGCGTGGAATTGGGAATCAATTCCTCGGAACGTCGATTTTTTGCGGAAAATACGTGCGCATTGAGGCCGGGGGTACGCCCGGGCCCGGCGGCGGCAGCGGCAGCGGCGGCGGCAGCGGCAGTGGCAACTGTAGCGGTAACGACAGCGGTAACGGGCGAGCCGGCGCGCGGGGCGGCTCCGGGGCGGCTCCGGCGGCCGCGCTC
>QGSR01000245.1 GCA_003387805.1 Bacillota bacterium
TCCCTGGCTCGTGCCTGCAGCGCCGTGAGGGTGTCGGCCTGCACCGCCTCCAGCCACGCGGGGTCGGCCTCCACGGCCTCGGCCGGCTTGGCCGCCGGGGCGGGCTGCTCCTCGGCCGCAGCCTTTTGCCGGCCGGCGGCCGGGCCGGCCGCCCCTTCGTCGGCGCCTGCGGCGCCGTCGGCGGGCGGGGTCGCCGCGGCTGCTTTCCCGCTCGCGGGGTCTTGGGCGCCGGCTTTGGCGGCGGCGCCCGGGGGCTTGGCCCGCGCGGCGCCTTTGTCGGCGGCCGCCTGCTCGTCCGCCGCGGTCTTCGCGGAGGCGGCGGCTTCCGGAGTGCCTTTCGCCCGGGAAGCCTCCCGGGCGTCGGCGGCTTTCGCCGCCGGAGCGGCCTTCGCATCCTTCTTGCCGCCGGAGCCGTTCTTATGGGCGCTGCGGGACCCGTCGCCGGCCGCGGCCGCCTCCAGGGTGGCCGCCACCGGCGCGGGCACGTCCACCGGCTGGGCCTGGAACGCGCCCGTCGTCACCGCCGGCCGGCCGCGCCGCACGCCGCCCCGGCCGTTGCGGGCCCGCCGCGGAACGCGCCCGTACCAGCCCGCGGCTTCCGCGCCGGGCTGCGGGAAAAACGGCGGGTACTGCTCCGGCAGCGCGTTGCCTTTCAGCTCGTTGCAGGAACGGTGGGCCAGCTGGACGTTGGCCAAAGCGTCCGGCCCGCCCTGGCTGACGGGGATGACGTGGTCCTGCGTCGCTTCCTCCAGCGAGGCGATGGGCCCGCCGCACAAGCCGCACACCAGCTCCAGGCCGCGCACGTGCACCAGGATGCGCTTGCGGGCTTCGCCGTGGGGAATGACCCAGTGCCCGCTAGGGTGGGCGTTCAGGTAGCCGCGCTCCAGCGCCTGCTGAATTTCCTCGGGCGTCATGAGGCCCTCGATGAGGCGCAGGGTGGAATGGTACACCATGACGGCGTCGTCCCACCACGGCAGCGTGCCCGGCAGCGTGCGCTTGTTCAGCGTCACCCAGCGGGCCGCCAGGCGGGACGTCCCGCGGGGCAGCGTGCCCGGATGAATTTTAGCTAAATAACCGATGAGGGCGTGGCGCCGGGCGGCCGGCGGCTCGTCTTTGCCCAGCCACGCCTCGCAGCCCTGCATCTCGCCCACGGCCAGCACGTCGCTGACCCAGGTGAGGTCGCCGGCTTCGTTGCGGAGAAATATCGTATCGCCCACGTTCAGGCCTTTGCCCGGCGGCACCAGCAGCACCCGCTGCTGATCCGCCACGGGCACGGACGTGGCGAAAAATGTCGAGTCCAAAAGGACGTGTACGCTCAAACTGAAAAGGCCTCCCTCGGGTGCGGCCGAGAATGCACGCACTGCACCCCGTCTATTATACAGGATAGTTTCGAAAGATCCCAGGGAATGGTGACCATGCCCTTTTCGCCCGGCTCATGGTACAATGCGGTTGGTGTGCCCGCGGCCGGGGAGCAGGCCGCCGTCTCGGGCGGTTTAGGATAGAGGCGCAACGTGAAGGATGGACCGACGGATTTAGAGAAGAGACGTCGTTTGGACTCGTCTCTCGAATTCCCTGGAGGTGTACGAGCGTTGTCGGTACGTATCGAGAAGGACTCGATGGGTGAAGTGCGCGTTCCCGCCCACGCCTACTACGGGGCGCAGACGCAGCGGGCCGTGGACAACTTCCAGATCAGCGGGCTGCGCATGCCGCGGGAGTTCATCCGCGCGCTGGGCATCGTCAAGTGGGCCGCGGCCCGGTCCAACGAATCGCTGGGCCTGCTGGACCCCAAGCTCTCCGCGGCCATTCAGCAGGCGGCCGACGAAGTCATCGAGGGCCAATGGGACGATCACTTTCCGGTTGACATCTTCCAAACCGGCTCCGGCACGTCGACGAATATGAACACCAACGAGGTCATCGCCAACCGGGCCATTGAAATTTTGGGCGGGACCATCGGCAGCAAGAGCCCGGTGCACCCCAACGACCACGTCAACCGGGGTCAGTCCAGCAACGACGTCATTCCCACCGCGCTGCACGTGGGCATCATGGAGGTCATCGACAACCTGACCTTGCCGGCGCTGGAACAGCTGCACGCCTCTTTGGCCAAGAAGGCGGAAGAGTTCCACCACGTGCTCAAGATCGGGCGCACGCACCTGCAGGACGCGACGCCTATCCGCCTGGGCCAGGAGTTCTCCGGCTATGCCCGCCAGATCGAGCTGGGCATCGAGCGCGTCAAGGCGGCGCGGGCCGGGATGCTGGAGCTGGCGCTAGGCGGCACCGCGGTGGGCACCGGCATCAACACGCACCCCGAGTTCGCCCGGCGGGCCATCAAGGAGATTGCCGAGCGCACGGGCATCCCGTTCGTAGAGGCGGTCAACCACTTCGAGGCCCAGGCCAACCAGGACTCCATGGTGTTCATGAGCGGCGCCCTGCGCACCGTCGCCACGTCCATGATGAAGATCGCCAACGACATCCGCTGGCTGGGCTCGGGCCCGCGCGCGGGCATCGGCGAGCTGAAGATCCCGTCGCTGCAGCCCGGGTCGTCCATCATGCCGGGCAAAGTGAACCCGGTCATCCCGGAAGTGGTCGTGCAGGTGGCCGCGCAGGTGACGGGCAACGACGCGGCGGTCAACATCGGCGGCCAGTGGGGACAGCTGGAACTTAACACGATGCTGCCGATGATGGGGTATAATTTGTTGCAGTCGGCCAAACTGGTCGGCACCGCGGCCAAGGCGTTCGCGGAAAAGACCATCGACGGCCTGGAGGCGGACGAGGAGCGGTGCGCGGCGCTCATCGAAGGCAGCCTGGCGCTGGTGACGCCGCTGGCCACCCGCATCGGCTACGACAAGGCCGCGGCCATCGCGTACGAGGCGTACAACACGGGTCGCACGGTGCGGGAAGTGGCCATGGAGCAAGGCGTGCTGCCGGAGGACGAGCTCGCGCGCATTCTCGATCCGGCCGCCATGGTCGAGCCGAAAGGATGATGACTTTTGGATTACGCGGCCAAGCGTTCGCACGTCATCGGCGTCCTGGACGCGGTCCGGCGGAAGACCAATGATCCGGTCTACGCCAAAGCGCTGCAGCGCGTGACGTCCATCGCGGTCTGGGTCGTGGACCAGAACCGGTACAAGCCGGAAGTGTCGGCCCGTCAAATGCTGGAGCAGGTCCTGCACGAGATCGACTTGTACCGGCAAAAAATGTTCATCGACGGCTTCGGCGACGCCGGGTTCCATGACGCCGTGGTGCGGGCCAAGGAACTGGTCATCGACGCGTTCCAAGAGCTCATCGACAAGGAAGAAGAAGCGGCCGAGAAGGCGTCGGTGTAAGGCGGTCGGCACCGCCCAAACCATCCATGTTTCAGACCATGTCGTCGCGCAGGGCCCTCGCGGATCTTTCCGGGCGCGGCCGCGCCGGCCGCGGGGCCCTGCGGCGGCGTCTTTGGCGTCTTTCCTGAGTTTAGAACAGTATTGCGGGGGGGGTATGTGTGTGAAGGTGCAGATTCCCGGCCGGCCGCAGCTGCTGGGCAATCCGCCGGAGGAAATCCTTGAAGGGCTGATGGAGCTGGGTTTCATGGACCCG
>QGSR01000246.1 GCA_003387805.1 Bacillota bacterium
TTGCGGCGCCGCTTGGGCAGCATGCCGCCGAACAAGTCCTGCAGGTTGATGCCCATCTGCTCGATGCCTTGCCCGGAAAACACTTCCATGACCGGCGGGCGGGTGTCCTCCACCTCGATTTCCACCCATTCGTCCTCCAGCTCGCCCGCGGCCAGACGGGCCCGGGCCTCGGCCCGGGCTTTGCGGGCTTCGGCCGCCTTCTGCTCAAACTGCGCGTCGTCGCCCTGGGGCGGGGCCTGGATGCCGAACAGCGCGCCCAGGGGGTTGACGGGCCGCTCTTTTTTCGGCAGCGGGGCGAGGTAGTCCAGGAGCCGGTCGTTGGCCAGCTTCTCGGCCCGTGGGGCCACTTCTTCCATGCGCTCGGCCTTGACCATGCGGACGGCCGTCTCCACCAGATCCCGGATCATGGACTCCACGTCGCGGCCCACGTAGCCCACTTCGGTGAACTTGGTCGCCTCCACCTTGACGAACGGCGCGTTGACCAGCCGCGCCAGACGCCGGGCGATCTCCGTCTTGCCGACGCCCGTCGGCCCGATCATCAAAATGTTTTTCGGGCTGATTTCCTCCCGCAGACCCTCGGGCAGCTTCTGGCGGCGCCAGCGGTTGCGCAAAGCCACCGCCACCGCCCGCTTGGCGGCCTTTTGGCCCACGATGTACTTGTCCAGCTCCGCGACGATTTCGCGCGGCGTCAGCTCCATGTCACACTTCCTCCACAACGATGCGGTCGTTGGTGTACACGCACACCGACGCGGCGATGCGCAGCGCCTCCTCGGCGATCTCCCGCGCGGAAAGCGGCGAATGGGACGCCAACGCCTTGGCCGCCGCCAGGGCGAAGGGGCCGCCCGAGCCGATGGCGGCCACGTCGTCGTCGGGCTCGATGACCTCGCCCGTGCCCGACAGCACCAGCATGCGCTCCGCATCCATCACCAGCAGCAGCGCCTCCAGACGGCGCAGCACCCGGTCGGTGCGCCACTCCTTGGCCAGCTCCACGGCGGCCCGCAGAAGGTTGCCGTGAAACTCTTCCAGCTTGCCTTCGAATTTCTCAAACAAAGCAAAGGAATCCGCAGCCGCGCCCGCGAAGCCCGCCACCACCCGTCCGTGGTACAAGCGCCGCACTTTGCGGGCCCCGTGCTTCATGATGACGTTTTGGCCGAAAGTCACCTGGCCGTCGCCGGCCATGGCGCCGCGGCCGTCTTTGCGGACGGCCACGATGGTCGTCGCCTGAAACATGGCGGTCTCCCCCTAGGCTTTCGCCCCGGCCGCGGAGACCGAGGCTTCTGCGGGCGCCGCGGTGTAGCCGCACTCTTTGTTCGCGCACGCGAGGCGCACGACTTCGCCGCCCCGGCGCTGCTCCACCATGTGCGTGCCGCAGCGGGGGCAGTTTTTGCCCGCGGGCCGCTGCCAGCTGGTGAAGTCGCACTCGGGGTAGCGGCTGCAGCCGTAGAAAACGCGGCCCCGGCGGGTGCGGCGCTCCACGATCTGACCTTCGCCGCAGCGCGGGCAGGCGACGCCGATTTCGTTCAAAATAGGCTTGGTAAACTTGCACTCCGGATAGCCCGGACACGCCAGGAACTTGCCGAAGCGCCCCCACTTCACCACCAGGTTGCGGCCGCAGTTGGGGCACAGTTCGTCGGTGACCTCGTCCTCGATCTCCACGGCCTTCATCTCTTTTTGGGCCCGCGCCAGGGCCTCCTCGAAGGGTCCGTAAAACTTCTGGATGACGTCCACCCAGTCCGCGTCGCCTTCCTCGATGCGGTCCAGATGGGCCTCCATGCGGGCGGTGAACTCCACGTCGATGACTTGCGGAAAGTGTTCTTTCAGAAGGTCCACCACCACCGTGCCCAGCTCCGTCGGGTGGAAGCGCCGGTCCTTCAGTTCCACGTAGCCCCGGCGCACGATGGTATCCAAAATCTGGGCGTACGTGCTGGGCCGGCCGATGCCTTTCTCCTCCAGGGCCTTCACCAGCGTGGCTTCCGTGTAGCGCGGCGGCGGCTGCGTGAAGTGCTGCTTGGGCTCCAGACCCAGGCAGTGCAGCAGCTGGCCTTCCTCCAGGTCCGCGGGCAGGCGCTGCTCCTCGTCGTCCTGCACGTCCTCGTCGGTGCCTTCCATGTACACTTTCATAAAGCCCTCGAAAGTGAGAGTCGAACCCGTAGCCCGGAAGACGTAGTCGCCCGCGGCGATGTCCACCGTCAGGGTGTCAAACACCGCCGGCGCCATCTGGCTGGCTACGAACCGCTCCCAAATGAGCTTGTACAGCCGGTACTGGTCGCGGGTCAAATACGGCCGCACTTTGTCCGGCTCCCGCTTGACGCTGGTGGGCCGGATGGCCTCGTGGGCCTCCTGGGCGCCGGCGCGCGAGCGGTACGTGGGCGGCTGGGCCGGCCGGAACTTGGCCCCGTACTTCTGGTCGATCACCCGCTGGGCCTCTTTCTGCGCGCTCTCCGCAACGTTGGTGGAGTCGGTGCGCATGTACGTGATGAGACCGACGGTGCCTTCGCTGCCCAGGCTGAGACCTTCATACAGCTGCTGGGCCACGTTCATCGTCTTGCGGGCCGAAAAGCGCAGCTTGCGGGACGCCTCCTGCTGCAGCGTGCTGGTGGTGAACGGCGGCGCAGGACGGCGGCGGCGTTCGCCCCGCTTGATGGACTTGATGACGTAGCGGGCGTTCTCCAGCTCCGCGAGGATGCGCCGGGTCGTCTCCTCGTCGGGCAGATCCAGTTTCTCCTGGCCCCGGCCCCACAGCTTGGCGGAAAAGGCCGCGCCGGCCCGGCCGTTGGCCCCGGGCGCTTTGGCGAACGTGCCGGTGACGGTCCAGTACTCCTCCGGCACGAACTCTTCGATCTCCCGCTCGCGGTCGGTGATGAGGCGCACGGCCACCGACTGCACCCGGCCCGCGCTGAGCCCCGCCTTCACCTTGTTCCAGAGGAGCGGGCTGAGCTTGTAGCCCACGATGCGGTCCAGCACCCGGCGGGCCTGATACGCGTCCACCAGGTGGCGGTCGATGGGCCGCGGCGACTTCAGCGCGGCTTTGACCGCCTCCGCCGTAATCTCGTGGAACTGGATGCGCTGGGCGTGGGCCGGGCTGAGTTTCAGCGCTTCCACCAGGTGCCAGGAGATGGCTTCCCCTTCCCGGTCAGGGTCGGTGGCCAGCAGCACCCGGTCGGCCTTCTTGGCGCTTTCTCGCAATTCGTTCAAAATTTTGCCTTTGCCGCGGATAGTGATATACCGCGGCTCGAAATTGTTCTCCACGTCCACGCCGAACTGGCTTTTCGGCAAGTCGCGCACGTGGCCGATGCTGGCTTTCACTGTATATCCTCGGCCCAAAAATTTGCTGATGGTGCGGGCCTTTGCCGGAGACTCCACGATGACGAGGGTTCCCACGGGCATCCCTCCCTGTTGGCATTCGCGTCTCATTATAGTGTCAGGAAATTTCGTTGTAAACCCGCGCCTGCCAGGACCGCCCGTCAGTCGTACGCGGCAAAGCGCCCGCCCGGCTCCCGGCGCACCCGTCCCAGCACCTCCAGCCACGTCACCGCGGCGGCCGCCTCCTCCACCGGCGCCCCGGTGCGGCCGG
>QGSR01000247.1 GCA_003387805.1 Bacillota bacterium
CTGCGCAGCCTGCGGGGCGGCGGGCGCCCGGCGCCGTGCCCCCGTGGGCGGCTCTTTCGCGCGGGGGGCCCCGGGGGCGCGCCGAGGGGGGGGTGGTGCGGTTCCCCCCGCCCCCGCCGCTGGACCGGCGGCTGGCCCGGGCCTTCGCCCGGGCCATGGAAACGTACGTGGCCGCGACGCAGGAGGCGATTTCCGCGGCCTACGGCTGGACCACCGGGCCGGAAGTCGTCCTGGGCGCTGACCCCGAGTTCGTTCTGCGCCACCGCCGCACGGGCCGCACCGTCAGCGCCGCCCGCTTTTTCTCCCGCTGGGGCGTCGTGGGCCTGGATCGGGCGTGCTTCAAGCGCAACGGCGTGCTCATCTACCCCCTGGCCGAGGTGCGCCCGGCGCCCAGCCCGGATCCTCTGGAGCTGGTGGAAAATCTGCGGCGGGCTTTCGCCCGGGCCGCCAGCGCCGTGCGGGGGCACCGCATCAGCTTCCAGGCCGGCGGCACCATGCTGCGCCGCTTCAGCATCGGGGGCCACATCCACTTCAGCAACGCGCGCCTCTCCACCGACCTCCTGCGGGCGCTGGACAACTACCTCGCGCTGCCGGTTCTGCTCCTTGAGAACCCGGTCAGCTCGCGCCTGCGCCGGCCCCGCTACGGCTATTTGGGCGACTGGCGGCCCCAGCCCCACGGCGGCTTCGAGTACCGCACGCCGGGCAGCTGGGTCATCTCGCCCCAGTACGCCGCGGCGGTGCTGTGCCTGGCCAAGGCGGTGGCGCAGGACTACCCGCTGCTGCGGCGCAACATCTTTTTGTCTTCCGCCATGCAGCGGGCGTTCTACGCGGCCGACAAAGCCGTGCTGCGCCCCCGCTTTTTCCCGCTCTGGAACGATCTCAAGGCGTCGCCCGTGGCCCGGGAGTTTTCCGCCCACCTGGAGCTCATCCACCGGATGGTTTCCGAGGAGCGGCGCTGGAACGAGCGGGTCGACATAAAAAAGCGCTGGCTGGCGGGATGACCGGAACAACCGCGCGCCCGGCTCCATACCATACAGCAAGCTTCATCGAGGAGGAGAGTGACAGCCGAGATGGGCACCTTGCGCGAGATTTTCGTCAAGGCCGTCTGCGCCCGGGGCAAGCGAACCTTCGCGCGGCTGCACCGGTTCCGCACGAAAAATCACCCGGAGGATCTTTTGGGCTGCCGGCTGACCAACCACCGCTTCTCGTCCAGCATGGACGGCGACGCGGTCATCGTCACCGGTTCGTACGACATCCACGTGTGGTACTCGTACACCACCGGCGACGACTTCGAAGGCGGCCCGGGCCGCGTGCAGACCGCGGTATCGGTGCAGACGGTGGAGTTCCAGGAACGCGTGCCCGTCCAGTACATCGACGGCTCCTCCCGCGGCATCGCCAACCCGCACTGCCGCCTGACGGCCACCCGCCACCCGCGCGCCACCGAAATTTCCCTGGACGCGGACGGCGTCGTGCAAGTGGCGGTGGAGGACGGCTACGCGACGGAAGTCATCGCGGACACGACCCTTTGGGTGCCGGTGTACGCGGCCGGTGACGCCCTGGACGACAAGAAGAAGGGCTTCGAGCTGTGGGAAGCCGCGGACGGCGAGTGGGACGATGAGTTCGACGACGAGCTGGACCAGATCGAAGACGACATCGTCTCCGACGTGCACCTGTCGGCGGGCGACGACGGCGACGAGAAACAGCCGGTGCGCTGAGGACGGCGCCGGAAGGGCGGCGCGGGCGCGCCGTCCTTGAAAGGAGACTGCACGCTCCATGCCGACGGTCGGTCCCGTGATGGTGGCCGCGGACCCGCAGATGCGCCGACGTCAGGCGGCCGTGCCGGCCTCTCTGGCCGCGCGGCTGGGACTGTCGGCGGGTGAACTGCTGCTGACCGCGGGCTCGGCCCAAGCCGCGGCCGCGGCCGTGGTGGCCCCCGATCCTCCCGGTGACGGCCCGCCGGCGCTCAGGCTCGGTCCGGAACTGCTGCACCAGCTGCGCGTCCCCGACGGCACGCGCCTGCACGCCCGCTGGCTGGCGTCCAGCCGCACCCTGGCCCTGGGGCCTTTTGTAGGCATCCTGGCCCTGCGGTCCCGGCGCGGCGTCCGTTACGGCGAGCACGAGCCGTTTTTCCGGGGGCTCACGCGGATGGGGTCCAAAGTGGGCATCCCGGCGTACATGTTCGGGCCGCGGGACGTGGACTGGAACCGGCGCCGGGTGTACGGCTACACGTGGTCCGGCGCCGGGCCGGCCCGCCGCTGGCGCCGGACGGTGTACCCGCTGCCCGACGTCGTCTACGATCGCGTGCAGACCCGCCGGGCCGAGCTGCGGCCCAAGTTCGCGGCCTTCCGGGAGCGGCTGTCCCGCTCGGTGCCCGCGTGGTTCAACCAGACGGGTTTTTTCGACAAATGGCGCATGCACGTGGAGCTGGCCAAGAGCGAGCGGCTGCGCCGCTACTTGCCCGACACGGCCCTCTACGGCGGGCCCCGGGACTTGGAGCGGTTTCTCGCGGCCTACCGGACGGTGTACCTGAAGCCCGTGGGAGGCAGCCTCGGCCTGGGCATCGTCCGGGTCCAGCGCACGCCGGCGGGCTTCGTCGCGGCCCACCAGCCCGGCGAAACGCTGCTGGTGCACCGGGCGGCCAGCGTGCGGGCCCTGGGCCGCATCGTGGCCCGCCTCACCCGGCGCGGTCCGTACATCATCCAGCAGGGGCTGCCGCTGGCCCGCTGGCGGGGACGCCCCTTCGACGTGCGCATCCTCATGCAGCGCACCACGGGCGGCGCGTGGGCGCTGACGAAAATGTTTTCCCGCATCGCCGCGCCGGGCCGCTTCACCGCCAACCTGACCCGGGGCGGCCAGGGCTGCCGCATCGGGCTGTTGCTGCGGCGCGTATACGGCCGGCGCCACGGGGCGCTGCTGAAAGCGCTCCGGGACGCGGGGTTCGAGCTGGCCCGCGAGATCGAGCGCACGGTGCCCGGCACCGTCGGCGAGCTGGGACTGGACCTGGGCCTGGACCGGCGGGGCCGCATCTGGCTTATCGAAGTGAACTCCAAGCCCTTTTTGCAGATGACCCGGGAAGCGGGCTCGGCCCGGACGCTGTCGCTGTCCGTGCAGCGGCCGCTGCGTTTCGCCAAGTTCCTGGCCGGATTCGACGAGGAGCGATCAGACCATGTCCCGAGCGGTGCTCGGCATCTTGACGACGTATCCTGACGGTTCCTCCTGCCGCGGGGTGCGCTGGCCCCAGTGGAGAAGCTTCGCGCAGCTGATCCGGAGCGGCGAGGACCGCGGCGTGCTGGTCTACGTCTTCTCCCCCGACGGCGTCGACTGGGCGGCAAGGACGGTGCGGGGCTGGCGGTGCGGGCCCCCGGGCACGCCGGCCCGCCGCTGGCGGCAGCAGACGTTTCCCTTTCCCGACTGCGTGTACAACCGTGTGCCGACCCGCGTGGCTGAAAACCGGCCGTCGGTGCGGCGGACGCTGCGCCGGCTGCGCCTGGTGCTGGGCGACGCGTTCGGGGACAAAGTATTCAATCCGCACTACCTGAACAAGTCCATGCTGTACCGGGCCCTCTCGCGGGA
>QGSR01000019.1 GCA_003387805.1 Bacillota bacterium
CGGTACGGGGTCTTGGTTTTGGGCGTGTCGTGGCTGGCCGCCCGGTCGGGGCTGTCGCCGGACCAGGTGCTGGCCGTGGCCATTTTTGCCGGGTTTATTTTCGGAACATTGCTGTTTTGGGAATTTCGCCTCGCGTTCGCGCTGGTGGGCATCGCCCTCCTCCTGGGCTCGGGGCTGCTGGACATCGAGCACTTGGTGGAGTTTGCCAGCCTGGACGTCATTTTGTTCTTGGTCGGCATGATGATCCTCGTCGGCTGGCTGGAGGAGCAGCACTTTTTCGGCCGGGCGCTGGACAAAGTGCTGCCCCGCATCAACAACAGCGGGCGCACGCTGATGACGGCGCTGATGGTGTTCTCCTTCATTTCGGCCGCGCTGGTGGATGAAGTGACGTCAATTTTGTTCATGGCCGCCATCACGCTGCGCATCGCCAAGCACTACCGGCTCAACCCGGTGCCGTTTATCATTATGGTGGTGTTTGCCACCAATATCGGCAGCAGCGCCACGGTGGTGGGCAACCCCATCGGGGTCTTGATCGCGCTGCGCTCGGGTTTGTCGTTCCCCGACTTCTTGCGCTGGGCGGCGCCGATTTCCGTCGCGATGCTGGCGGTGACGGCCGTGCTGTCCTTTGCGTTTTTCCGCAGGCCCATGGCCGATCTGCAGCAGGCCATCGAGCAGTCTCGCATGAAAGACGAGTCCGCGTCGTCGGATGAAGCCGGGCGGGGCCTGCTCTTTCCCACCCTGCTCTTCGGCGGCACCATTCTGGGCCTGGTGGCCCACTCCGCGCTGGAAAAGGCGCTGGGCCTGGGGCAGAACGTGCTGCTGGTGGGCGTGGCCATGCTGGCCGCGGGCATCGTGCTGTTCGTGGAGCGGCAGCGGGCCAAGGAGCTGGTGACCCACCGGGTCGACTGGTGGACGCTGGCCTTCTTCATGCTGCTGTTCGCCTCGGCGGGCACGCTGCGCTACGTGGGCGTGACGGAGCACGTCGCGCAGGGCATGGTGAATGTCACCGGCGGCAACTTGACGTCGCTGTTTTTCCTGACCACGTGGAGCATCGGGCTGCTGTCGGCGTTTATGGACAACGTGCTGGCGGTGGCCAGCTTCATTCCGGTGGTGGGCGATCTGGCCGACGTGGGCATGCAGGTGACGCCCCTTTGGTGGGGCATGCTCATGGGCGGCACGGTGCTGGGGAATCTGACCTTTATCGGCAGCACGGCCAACATCGTGGCCATCGGCATGCTGGAGCGCGAGGCGGGCAAAAACATTACGTTCATGGAGTGGTTCTGGCCGGGACTGGTCACGTCCGTGCCCTCGCTGGGCCTGGCCACGGCGCTGCTCTACATCCAGATGCCGCTGATGCTGTAAAGCCCCGGACGGCCTGCGGGCGGCCCCTGCCTCCCAGCAGGACGCCGCCCGCTCCACCGTGCCGGGGCGGTGCCGGAGCCGCGCCCTGTTCCGGCGCCCCGGCGGTTAGAAGCGCGATGGGTGGGAGCGCACGACGTTGGCCGCCTGGGGCCCCCGGGCGCCCTGGACGATTTCAAACCGCACTTCCTCGCCTTCCTCCAGCGTCTTAAAGCCTTCCTGCTGGATGGCGGTGTAATGGACGAAGACGTCTTCCCCGCTCTCCCGCTCGATGAAGCCGTACCCCTTCTCGTTGCTGAACCACTTGACCCTGCCGCGTTCCATAAAACCTGCAAGCCTCCCGTTCTTGTTGTGGGACCAGTCTAGCACATATTCTTCATATAAGCAAGTGTTTTCCGATAATTCGATTGATTGATTCGTCTTAGCGCGCGGCAGCGCCCGCGACCGGCGGAACGGCGCGGCCGCGGGCGCTTTGTGTCAACGGCAGGCCACCCGTACGGTTTCCTCGGCCTTCAGCCCGCGGAACCCGCGGCCTCCCTCCGCTGCTCCGCCAGCTGGGCCAGCGAGCGCTCCACGTGGTGGCAGGCGGCCCAGTGCCCCGGCGCGTGCTCCGTCAGCTCCGGCGCCTGCTGCTTGCACAGGTCCGTGGCCAGCGGGCAGCGCGGGTGGAGCCGGCAGCCCGACGGCGGGTTGGCGGGATTGGGAATTTCCCCCTTGAGGCCGGTATAGATGTGCTTGCGCCGCGGATCCGTGGACAGCACGGCCCGCATCAGCGCCTGCGTGTACGGGTGGTGCGGCCGCTTCACCAGGCTGTTGGAGTCGCTGTACTCGACGATCTGGCCCAAGTACATGACGGCCACGCGGTCGCAGAAATGCCGGGCCAAGGCCAGGTCGTGGGTGATGAAGAGGAGCGACAGCCCCCGCTCTTTTACCAGGCGCATCAAGATCTTCAAGATCTCGCCGCGGATGGACACGTCCAGCATGGACACCGGCTCGTCGGCCACGATGAAGTCCGGCTCCAGCACCAGCGCCCGGGCGATGGCGATGCGCTGCCGCTGGCCGCCGGAAAGCTCCTTCGGATAGCGGTACATGTACTCTTCGGCCGGCGTCAGCTCCACGTCCTCCAGGGCCTGCACCACCCGCCGCTCCACCTCTTCCGGATCCTTGTCCAGGCCCTGGATGCGCAAAGGCTCGGCCACGATGCTGAAGACGTCCATATTGGGGTTCATGGAGTCGTACGGGTCCTGGAAGACGATCTGCATGCGCCGCCGGAGCTTCCGCATGCCCTCCGCGTCCAGCCGGGCGATGTCCTGCCCGTCGAAGATGATCTGTCCCGCGGTGGGCTCGTCCAGGCGCAGCAGCGTCCGACCCGTCGTGGTCTTCCCCGATCCGGACTCGCCCACCAGCCCGAAAATCTCGCCCCGGCGCACGAAAAAGTCCACGCCGTCCACGGCCCGCACCGCCGGCCGCTGGCCCTGCAGCACCTGCTTCAGGCTGCGCCGCAGCGGAAAGTGCTTGACGAGCCCGCGCACTTCGAGAAGGACGTCGTTTTGCTGGTTCATGCGAACTTCACCTCGGCCGCCTGCCCGTCGTCCGACACTTTCAGGCAGGCCACTTTGTGGCCGGCTCGGCCCTTTTCGGCCAGCTCCGGGTCGATGCGCCTGCACGCCTCGTCGGCCAAGGGGCAGCGCGGATGGAAGCGGCAGCCGGCGGGCGGATTGATCAAGTTGGGCGGCGTCCCCGGGATGGACACGATGGGCGCCCGCTCCGCGTCGATGTCCGGAAAGGCCTGGGTCAGCCCCTGCGTGTAGGGGTGCAGCGGATTGGTGAACACTTCCTCCACCGGCCCGTATTCGACGATGCGGCCCGCGTACATGACGGCCACGTCGTCGCACGTCTGGGCCACCACCGAGAGGTCGTGGCTGACGAGAATCATGGACAGGCCCAGCCGCTCCCGCAGGTCCGCCATGGCCTTGAGCACCTGGGCCTGCACCATCACGTCCAGGGCGGTGGTGGGCTCGTCCGCGATGACGATTTGCGGGTTGCACGCCAGCGCCATGGCGATGACGGCCCGCTGTTTCATGCCGCCGCTGAACTGGTGCGGATAGTGGTGGTAGCGATCGGGATTGATGCCCACCATCTCCAGCAGCTGCCGGGCCCGGGCCGCGGCCTCCTTTTTGCTGGTCTGCTCGTGGGCCACGATCGCTTCGGCGATTTGGCTGCCGACGGTGAGCACCGGGTTGAGGGCGTTCATCGCGCCCTGAAACACCATGGACATTTTCGTCCAGCGGACGTTTTTGCGAAACTCCTCGTCGGTGAGCTGAAGCAGCTCCTGATCGCCCAGCCGAATGGATCCGCCCACCACTTCCCCGTTTTTGGGAAGCAGCCGCAGCAGCGTCAGGCCTAGGCTGGATTTGCCGCAGCCGGACTCGCCCACGACGCCCAGAGCCCTGCCCGGCTCCAGCGTGAAGCTGACCTTGTCGACGGCCCGCACGTTGCCTTTGCGCGTCTTGTAATGCATTTGCAGGTCACTGACGACCAGTCGTCCCATGACGCAACCCTACCTCTCGCTGCTGCGACGGTTGAGGATGTCGTCCAGCGTGTTGCCGATGAATACGAAGGCCATGGCCAAAATGGTGAGAGCCAGGCCCGGCGGCAAAATCCACCACCACGCGAGCTCCGTGAACGCGCCGAAAGACTTGGCGTTTTGCAGCATGCGGCCCCACGTGGGCACCCGCGGGTCGCCGAAGCCCAGGAAGCTCAGCGTCGCCTCGGTGACGATGGCGCTGGGGATGAGCAGCACCAGCGCGGCGAAGACCAGGCCCAGGACGTTGGGCAAAATGTGGGTTTTCATGATGTAGCGCGGTCCCGCGCCCGCGGCCCGGGCCGCCTCCACGAACGTGCGCTCCCGCAGCGTCAGCGTCTGCGAGCGCACCAGCCGCGCAATGCTCATCCAGGAGAAGATCGCGACCAAGACCACCAAGGTGCTGATGCTCTTGCCCACCACCGCGACGAACACGATCAATATGGGCAGGAACGGAATCGCGATGAGCACGTCCACCAGCCGCATGAGCAGCTCGTCCACCCAGCCGCCGAAGTAGCCGCTGACGATGCCCACCAGCGTGCCCACCACCACCGCCAGCGCCGCGACGATAAAGCCGATGGTGAGCGACGTGCGGGTTCCGTAGACGAACTGCGCCCACAGATCCGCGCCTAGGTGGTCGGTGCCCAGAGGCCCGTGCAGCCGGCCCGGGATGCGGAAGCGGCTCTGGCCCACGGTGACCGTCGCGCCCTTCTCGTCGTCCGCGCCGTCGATTTCAAACTGCAGCAGGAAGCGGTACTCGCCCTTCTCGTCGATGAGCTCGTGGGCCAAGTTGGCCAGCGGCCGGAAGCCCAGCCGCGTTTTCAGCTGCATATCCCGGGAGTCCACCCGCTGGGTCGTCCAGCGGACCTGATTGCGCATGACGCGCGACTCCCACATGCGGTACTCGTCGCCGCTGGGATCCACCAGCACGATGGCGGCCCGCCCCGTCACGCCCGTGTCGCCTTCAAAGGAATAGGGCACCTGCAAAATGAAGGTGTCCGGCGGATCGGAGTGGTAGTCGAAGGAGTACTCCATGACGAACCGGGCGGGACCAGGGCCCGCGGGTGAGACGAACAACACTTCCTCCTCGCCCCGCTGGCCCCACTCCAGGCGCACGTTCTCCTCCACCGTCACGTTCCAGTCCCGCAAAGACAGCGCGTCCACCGTCACCGGGGCGTTGCGGTACTTGGGAAAGAACCGCATCCACGCGGGACGGGCCATGCTGTCGGCCAGACCCCGGTCCTCCAGCGGATCGTACGGGGTCAGAAGCGGCGCCCCGACGCCGATGAAAAGAAAGATCAAAAACAAGACCAGGCCGAACATGCCCTGGGGAGAGCGCTTGTATTCGTCCCACACTTCGCGCAGGGCGCTCTTGCGCTTCCGTGTGTTCGTGCTCATGGCTGCCTCACCTCAGTCGAATGCGCGGGTCGACCAGACCGTACGCCAGGTCGGCCAGCATGTTGCTGATTAGAACGGCCAGCGCGATGATGTAGAACGCGCCCTGCACCACCGGATAGTCCTGCTGGGTCGTGGCTTCGATCAGGTACCGCCCGACGCCGTACAGCGAGAAAATCTGCTCCGTGATGACCGCGCCCGTAATCAGCCCGGGCAGGGACAAAAACACCAGCGTCACGATGGGCGGCAGGACGCTGCGAAACGCGTGCCGGTACAAGACGACCTGCTCGGGCAGGCCCTTGGCCCGGGCGGTGAGCACGTAGTCCTGACTCAGCGCGCCGATAACGTTGTTGCGCGTGTACAAATACCACGAGCCGTAGCCGCTCAGCGTCACCGCGGCCACGGGCAGGATGAAGTGGTGAATCCGGTCAAGAACAATGTCCCAAAACTCCGTGGGCGGCGGCACGCTCATGGTCCCGCGGATGGGGAAAATCGGCCAGTAGTACGCGAACGCCAACAAAAGGAGCAAACCGATGAAAAAGCCCGGCATGGCGTTGAGAAACAGCGAGACGCCGGTGACGGCCGCCTCCAGGCGCGTGCCTTGCTTGGTGGCCATGCGCAGGCCCAGGGTGACGCCGATAAAGACGTTCAGAACAAAGGCCGTTCCCAAAAGCATCAGCGTGTTGGGCAGACGGGCCAGGAGCTCCTCGAGGACGGGCTGGCGATTGTAGAAGGAGCGGCCGAAGTCAAAGGTAAGCATGCTTTTCAGGTACAGTACGTACTGGATCGGCAGCGGCTGGTCCAGTCCGTACTTTTCCAGAAGCAGCTGCCGCATTTCCGGCGTAAAGTCGGGGCTGAGCACCAGCGACGTGGGGTCGCCGGGCATAATGCGGAAAATGACGAAATTCAGCGTCACGATAATGAACAATGTAATCAGCCCGTAGCCGATGCGACGCCATATGTAGGTCCCCGACATAAAAACACGACCTTTCCTGCGCAAACGTAGGTCCGCTTAGACGCAACAACTCCTGCGGGCGCCGCTGTCCGGCCGGCGCCCGCAGGAACGTTGCTTCATCCTCCAAGCGTCGTCCGGGACCGGCGGCCGGTCAAGCCCCCGGGCCCGGACTCGGCCTCCCTACTTGTCCAGGCCCGCCCAGAAGTCTTCGTAGCGCACGACGCGGACGTATTCGCCCGGCACGTACTCCTTGAAGACGAAGGGCCCGGTGCCGATCATCATCGTCAAGCCTTCAACGGTCGGATGGGGCTCCTTCCACGGCTCGAACTCGTCGTACACCGGCACGTTTTCCCAGATGTGCTTGGCCAGGAATCCGGCCACGTTGTACGTGTGCCAGTAGCTGACGGTGTTGAAGTACACGGTCACCGTGTAGTCGTCGATGACCTCGGCATGGCTGTAGTCAATCCACGCCGTCTGGTACTTCGGCACCCGCTGCTCCTTCAGGTAGTCCATGGTGAACTTGACGTCGTGGGCCGTGAAGGGCACGCCGTCATGCCACGTGACGTCGTCGCGCAGATAGTACGTGATCTTGCTGCCCTCGTTGCCCTCGGGCGTAATCCACGTGTCCACTTCCCAGTGCGTGGCTTCCCACGGGAAGTCCTGGTTCTCGTACGGCTCGGCCGTGATCAGGCCCGGACCGTAGACGAGGCCGAACACGCGGCTGTCGTAGGCGGACGTGCCCACCAGCACGTTCAGGTTGCCCGGCTCCACGTCCAGCAGGAAGCGGACGGTGCCGCCGCGCTCCTGATCCACCAGGCGGATGTTCAGGGGCGTCCAGATGCTGGAGCTCACGTTGCTCGCGGCGCCGTAGCCCAGGTGCGGCACGTAGCCCGTCACGATGTCCGAGCGGAACGCGTCGAAGTACGGACGGGAGTACAGCGGGATGTAGGGCTGCAGCCACTGGATGATCTCCTGGGCCTCGTACGCGGCCTCGAAGGCCTCATCCAGGTCGCGCGGCCGGAACACCCGCTCCGCCGCCGCGTCGTACTGCGGGTCACGCATGCCCGGGTTGTTGTTGCCGCCGTCCACGTCGAAGTCGGAGTGGAACAGCGAGTACAGGTGCGTCGGGAAGCGGCTCAGGCTCCACGCCAGCACGTACATGTCGAAGTTGCGGCCGCCGTCTTCCGTCTCTTTGCTGATGCGGTCGACGATAACGTTGAAGTCCATGGGCGTCGCGACCACCGGCAGGCCGATGGCCTGGGCCGCCTCGGCGATGATGACGCCCAGTTCGGCCGACGTGGGCGCTTCTTCCGCCGTGGGCGTCAGCAGCTCCAGCGGCCGCAGCTCCTGGCCCGTGCGCGGGTTGATGCGGATGCCGTTGGGCCCCATGACGTAGCCCGCGTCGTCCAGAATCTGCGCGGCCAGCTCGGGGTCGTACTCCGCCACGTCCACGTCCGGGTTGAAGAACGGCGAGGCCGGCGGCACGAACTCCGCCAAGGGCAGCATGTAGCCCTGGAAGAGCGAGAAGATGATTTCGTCGCGGTCGATGACGTGCGCGAGGGCCCGCCGGACCACGATGTCATCCAGGGGATCCTTCCGCATGTTGAACGCCAGGTAGAACATGTGGAAGCCCGGCGACACCGTCACGTCCACGTTGGGCTCGGCCTCCAGGCGCGCCAGGTGCGCGGGATTGGCCCGGCCCGGCAGCACGTGGATGTCGCCCCGCAGCAGAGCCAGAAGCTGCGCTTCGTCGTCGGCGATAATCGGCAGCAAAATTTCGTCCACGTAGGGACCCCGGACGCCCCAGTCGGCCTCCTGGGCGAAGACCAGCGCGTTGCCCGCGACCAGAACGGCCAGCGCCAGGGTCAAGGTCAGCAACTTGCGCAAAACGTACAACCTCCTCTGTCCTTCCGTGTCACGCTGCGACTGAAACTGCGTTTCCAGGCCTCAACGCCGAGGCCCGCGCCATGTGTCGTCCTCCGTCGCTTCCGGCATCCCTCCCCCGTCCGGCTGCAGCCGGATCCGATGCGGCAGGTGACAAACATAACCTACCTTGGGGAAAGTATCTTCGCTGAAGGTAACACGATTCCTCTTTTGACACGGAAGAAAAAAGTGTCATAGCGTATTAGCTCCATGATATCATTTTGGGAGCCGTTGCAAGTCGCAAGAACAAATGTTATTTGCTTCTGACTTGAAGGCGAATAGACAGAAAAAACGTCGGTGGGTCAAAAGTTCTGGGGGTTACATAATGTAAGTCATTTCGGTCCCGGCGGTTTGGCAAATGGTCCTCAAATGGTCCTCATTTCGAGGTTTGGTCCTCACGAAAAAAGCAACGCCCTCTGGAAACCGGCTTCCAGAGGGCGTTTTCGTGGTGGACCGGAGCGGGCTCGAACCGCCGACCTCTGCGTTGCGAACGCAGCGCTCTCCCAGCTGAGCTACCGGCCCGGGATGCCGTTGTCGCCGTCCGGGCGCCAAAGCTTGCCCGGCACACCATGCATTATAACACCATCTGTCGATTGTGTCCAGATGCCCGGCGAAAAAATTGGACGGCCGGCGCCCCGCATCCCCTGGCGCCCCGGGCGCGGCCGGCCGCCCGCCGCCGGCTTACCTGGGCTCCCCGCTGGTCACCGCCCGCGGGTCCAGCGCGTCCCGCACGCCGTCGCCCACGTAGTTCCAGGCCAGGACCGTGATGAAAATGAGAAAGCCGGGGGCCAGCATCCACGGATAGCGCGTCAGGTTGGTCAAATCCGTCGCGTTGCTGAGCATGTTGCCCCAGCTGGAAAAAGGCTCCTGCACGCCCAGCCCCAGGAAGCTCAGGCTGGACTCGGCGATGATGAAGCCCGGCACTTGCAGCGTGATGGACACGACGACGTAGGAGATGGTGTTGGGCAAAATGTGGCGCACGATGGTGCGCAGGTGCGAATTGCCGATGGCCAGCGCGCCCTCGACGAACTCTTGCTGCCGGAGGCTCAGCACCATGCCGCGGATCACCCGGGCGAAGCCCGCCCACGAGACCAAGCCCAGGATCGCGATGACCGCGGCGAAGCGCTGCTGCGCGGGCACGTCGCGCATGACGCCCGCGAGGGCGATGAGCAGGTAAAAGCTCGGAACGGCCATGACCACTTCGCCGATGCGCATCATGATGTTGTCCGTGCGGCCGCCGAAGTAGCCCGAAATGCCGCCGTACATCAGGCCGATGGAAACGGTAATGACGATGAGCGGAATCACGATGAACAGCGACTTGCGGGAGCCGTGCAGCATGCGCGACACGATGTCGCGGCCCAGGTGATCCGCGCCCAGGGGATAGATGACCGCCGGCGAGTCGACGCCGTAGAGGTGCACGTCCCACTCGATCAAGCCGAACAGCTTGTACGACTCGCCTTTGACGAAGAACTTGATTGGATACTTCGTCGTGGTCACCGGCTCGTAAATGCGCCGGCCCACGTCCACCAGCCGGTAGTTGTACACGTACGGACGCGTCAGGCGGCCGTTCTCGTCAAAAAAGTGGATTTTCGTCGGCGGGTGGAAGTACTTCTGCCGGTTGGAGCGCGTCTCCGAATACGGCGCGAGAAACGGCGAAAAAATGGCGGCCGCGTACAAGATGATGAGCACCACGGACGCGTACATGGCCAGCTTGTGCCGCCGAAAACGCCGCCACGCCAGCGCCGTCAGCGAAAAGCCGCGGTACTCCTCGGCAGCCTTCGCGGGAACCGGGGGAGCGCCGGGGCTTGGTGCAGTCGGTGTCGTTGCCATCGACGAAACCAGTCCTCTCTCGCCCGTTACTGATAGCGGATGCGCGGGTCCGCCCACGCCAGCATAATGTCGGCGATGAGGTTGCCGAGCATCAGCATGACGGACCCGACCATCAGGCCGCCCAGAACCAGGTGATAGTCGTTGGCCCGCAAGCCGCCGTACAGGAGCCGCCCGAGGCCCGGGTAGCTGGTGACGAACTCGGTCAGCGTCGCGCCGCTCAGCAGCGAGGCAATCTCAAAGCCGAAGAACGTGATGAGCGGATTGATGGCGTTGCGCAGCGCGTGCTTGTACACGACCACCCGTTCGGACAGCCCTTTGGCCCGCGCCGTACGCACGTAGTCCTGGCGCAGGGTGTCCAGCAGGTTGCTGCGCATGTAGCGCATGAGCCCCGCGGTGCTGCCCGTGGTCAGCACCAGCGTGGGGATGATCAGGTGGTGCGCGCGGTCGACGATTTTCTGCCAAAGGTTCAGCTCGTCATAGCCCAGGCTGGTGGCGCCGCCGATGGGCAGCGGCAGTTCCCAGCGCACCACGAAGTACAAAATAATGAGGGCCAGGAAAAAGTTGGGGATGGAGACGCCCATAAAGGCCAGCGTCGTCAGCACTTTGTCGCCGAAGCTGTACTGTTTGCGGGCCGCGTAGATGCCGATGGGAATGGCGATGAGCCACGACAACACGGCCGAGGTCAGCGACAGCAGAAACGTGTTGAACGCGTAAAAGCCGATCAAGGTGGTCACCGGCGTGTGGTACTGGAACGAGCGGCCCAGGTTGATCTTCCAGTTGCCCGGCATCGGAAACGCTTCTTTGAACCAGAGCCAGTACTGCACGATAAACGGCTTGTCCAGTCCGTACTGGGCCCGCATCATCTCGATGGTTTCCGCGGAGATCTGCGGGTTGAGGCGCAGCTCCCCGAGAAAGTCGCCGGGCGCCATGTACATAATGGAAAAGCTCAGAAACGAAATGCCGATCAAGAGCGGAATCATGTTGAGAAGACGCCGGAGTATGAACGCGTGCACCGCAATCCTCTTTCCGTCGAGAAGGATAGGCCGGACGGGGAGCGCGTCCCCGTCCGACCCCGTTTGCCGCCTGGGCTGCGCTTAGTTGTCAATCCACAGCACGTGGATGTTGTGCAGCGAGCCGCCGTAGGCGGTGTACTCGATGTTCTTGATCTCGTTGCGCGCCGCCGCGTAGACCAGCGGGGTCACGGCGTAAATGAGCGGCACTTCTTCCGCGATGATGTCCTGCCACTCGTAGTACACCTTGACCCGCTCTTCCGGATCGAGGATGGTGCGGCCGATCTCGAAGATCTCGTCCACGCGGGCCTCCCACTCGGTCTGGGGTTCGTCGCGCCCGATGTTCCACATGTGCAGGCCGCCGCTGCTCTGCCACACGTTGCTGCCGCCGTCCGGGTCGACGCCGCCGGTCAGGCCGATGATGATGGCGTCCCAGTTCTCGCCCGACGTCAGCTGGTTCACCAGCAGGTTGAAGTCCATCGGGTTGGTGTGGACGGTCATGCCCAGCTCGGTCAGGTCCTCGGCCAGCAGCGTCATGAACGTTTCACGCTGCAGGTTGCCTTCGTTGGTGGACAGCGTGAACTCCACGTGGTTGCCGTTCCAGTCGTACAGCCTGCCGTCGGGACCCCACGTGAAGCCGGCCTCGGCCAGCAGACGGCGGGATTCCTCCAGGTCGTACGGATACGTCTTTACGTCTTCCTTGAGGAACTGGCGGTTGGGCGCGCTGACCGGGCTCCACTGCGGCACGGCGCGGCCGCCGAAGACGATGTCGATGAGCGACTGCTTGTCCACCGCGTGGGCCACGGCCTGGCGGAACAGCTTGTTCTGGAACCATTCCACCTTGGGCGACGGCACGAACAGCTCGTTCTGGTTGAACACGACGAACAGCGTGCTGAAGGTCGGGCCGCCCTCGTAGATAGTGTAGCCGCCGCGCTCCGCGTTGTCCTGCATCTCGTCCACTTCCGTGCCCCGCACGCCGTAGATGTTCGTTTCACGGTTGTCGAACATCAGGCGCATGGCGTCCTGGTTCCCCGCGATGTACATGACGAAGCGCGTGATGTACGGCAGCGGGTTGCCCTCCGCGTCGACCCGCCAGTAGTTGGGGTTGCGGGTCATGACGATGCGCTCGCTGGGCCGGTACTCGACCATCTGGAACGGGCCGGTGCCGATGATCTCCCACGGCGGCGTGTCCACGCCCCACATCTCGTTGAAGCGCCCTTCCTTCCAGGGCTGCTCCAGGATGTGCTTGGGGATGATGGGGAAGGACACGTCGTCCATGGCGGTGGCCAAAGCCATCGGGAACGTGAACTCCACCGTGTAGCGGTCAATCTTGCGGTACTGGATCGGGTCCGGATACAGCATGCCGTCCCGGTAGTTGTTCGGGATCTCGGGATCGTAGATGATATCCAGCGTGAAGATGACGTCGTCGGCCGTGAACTCGACGCCGTCGTGCCAGTAGACGCCTTCACGCAGGTAGAACGTCCAGACGGTGCCGTCCTCGCTGAACTCCCACGCCTTGGCCAGGCGGGGCTCGTGGGCCGTGGTCACGCCGTTGCGGCCGATCAAGGGCTCGAAGATGCGGCCGATAATGACGTCCGTGGAAGACGTCTCCTTGGCCAGATACGGGTTGAACGTCCGCGGGTCGCCCAGCGTGGCGATGCGGATTTCCCCGCCGTACTGCCCGATGGTCTCCGCCTCCATGACGTACGGCTGCGCCAGCGCGCCCAGTCCGAACGCCAGGACGAGGGCCGCAGCCATAAGCCAGCTGAGTGAACGCTTCAAGATTTACCCCTCCTGTTCTGCATGGTGCACATGCCGATAGACCTGCGTCTGCGCAGAAATCCACCCCGGGGTTGTCCCCGTCCCTACGTCAACAGGGGCGTCCGTGATCGCCGGCATCCTCCTCCCCTGCCCGAAGGCCGGGCATTAGTCAGACATGTTACTTCTATACCACCAATAATCTTCCTCCCGCAATATCGTCAATTGCTTGCATCTGTCTATGGAGGTCGATCTCGTGAAAATATTGTCGACCCGGGCATGCTAACAGGGTGAACGGGAGGTTCTCCCATGGAGGAACGGTTCGCGCCGCCGCGGCGGGCCGGCGCCGTCGAAGTCCTCGTGTCGGAAACGGCTCTGCGCGACATCGCCCGGCGGGTGCAGGAACAGCGGTTTTCCCCGCCCGAGCTGCACCGGCTGGCTCTGGAGGCGCTGGCTTTGTCGCTCCGGCAGCCGGGCGACGGTCTGCTCATCGGGCGGCACTGCCGGGAGCTTTGGCGCAGGGCCGGTTTGGTCCCTTATCCGTACCAGCTGGAGACCTGCCGGCGGGTCGTGGAGGACATGGACGGGCGGGCCATCCTGGCCGACGAGGTCGGCCTGGGGAAAACCGTCGAGGCGGGCATGATCCTGAAAGAGTACATGCTGCGGGGACTGGTGCGCCGGGCCCTGGTGCTGGCGCCGGCGTCCCTGACGTG
>QGSR01000248.1 GCA_003387805.1 Bacillota bacterium
CGGAGCAGCGACGTCCGTTTCGTGGGCCGCGCGGATCACGCCGGCACCATGCCCATGGATCGGCGGCGGGACGCGCTGGTGGGCGCGGCCGAGTTCATCGCGCTGACCCACGAGCTGGCGCGGCGCTACGCCGGGGCGGGCGGGTCCGGGACGTGGCCCGGCGCCGGGCCGGCTGCCAACGGGCCGGAGCGGCTGCCGGCGCCCGCGGGCGGCGGCGCGGGTTTCGTGGCCACCGTGGGTCAGGTCCACGTTCATCCCAACGCGTCCAACGTGGTGCCCGGCCGGGCGGATCTGGTGCTGGAAGTGCGCAGCCTGGACGTGGACGACATCCGGCGGTTTGAGGCGGAGCTTTTGGCCGCGGCGGGCCGGGCGGCCGAAGCCCGGGGCCTGCGGCTGGAGGTGGAAGCGCTGACCGAGGCCGCGCCCACGCCGTGCGCGCCCCTCATCGTGGACACGTTTCGTGAAGCCGTGGCCCGGCGGGGCTACCGGGTTATCGAGCTGGCCAGCGGCGCGGGGCACGACGCGGCGCAGATGGCGCGGCTTTGCCCGTCGGGCATGCTGTTCGTGTGCTGCAAAGACGGCGCCAGCCACCATCCGGACGAGTGGGTCGCGCCGGAGGACATGGTCGCGGGCGCGGAGGTGTTCCTGGAGGCCGTCTTGGAGCTGGACGGCCGCTTGGCCGCCGCCGTCCGCCCATAAACCGGTGCGGCCGGGATGTGGGTTTGTTGTTTCCGGTCGGGCCCGGGCGGCGGTTGACAGCCCGGCGGCGGTAGTCTACAATGCGGGGAGAACCGAGCGACGGCAAAGGCGATGACGGGGAGGAGTAGGCGGCGGTCCGCCGACCAAGGGCCCGCAGGGCCCGCAGCGAGCCGGGTTGGGTGCAAGCCGGCGTCGGAGGCGCTGCTGAAGATGGCCCCGGAGCCGTCCGCTGAACGCCGCTGCGCGCGGCGCGTGCCGACGGGGATCCGGCAGAAGGCTGGCCGGGTGGGCGGCACGCCGCCGGGGCCCGCCGGGACGCGGGACGGGCAGCGGTCAGTAGGCGGCACCGGGAGGTCCGTTCCGGACCGCGGCGCCCGTTACAGCGCCGGGGTATGAACTGATGCAGCGCCCAGCCGCGGGCCGGCGGCGCGGGCATCGGGAGTACCTGCCGAGGGCGGCAGCCGTGAGGCGCCGCCGAATCAGGGTGGTACCGCGTGAGGTTTCGGACCTTTCGCCCCTGCAGGCCGCAAGGCGGCCGCGGGGGCGTTTTTGTTTCGGGCGGCTAAGGGCGCGGCCCGCGGGCGCCCGGGCGGCCGGGGGGGACAGCCGCCCGGACGCGACAGCCAAGTTCAGCGAGGGAGTGGTGCACATGTCCGAGCAGACGTTTTACATCACGACGCCGATTTACTACCCCAACGACAAGCTGCACATCGGCCACACGTACACGACGGTGGCGGCCGACGCGCTGGCCCGGTACCACCGGCTGCTGGGCCACAAGACGTGGTTCTTGACCGGCACCGACGAGCACGGTCTCAACGTGGAGCGGGCCGCCCGCCAGGCGGGCAAGGAGCCTTTGGAGTACGTCGACCCCATCGTCGCCTGGATCAAGGAACTTTGGGCGACGCTGGACATTCAGTACGACGACTTCATCCGCACCACCGAGGAGCGCCACAAGCGGGTGGTGCAGCACTTTTTCCAGCGGCTGTATGATCAGGGCGACATTTACAAGGGCGCTTACAAGGGCCTTTACTGCGCCAACTGCGAGGCGTACTACACCGAGGACGAGCTGAAGGAAGGCCGCATCTGCCCGGTACACGAGAAGCCCGTGGAGTGGGTGGAGGAGGAGAGCTACTTCTTCCGCCTCTCCAAGTACGGCCCGCCGCTTTTGGAGCACATCAAGGCCAATCCCGATTTCGTTCAGCCCGTGAGCCGGCGCAACGAAGTGGTGCGCTTCATCGAGCGGGGCCTGGAGGACTTGTCGGTGTCCCGCACGTCGTTCCGCTGGGGCATCCCGGTGCCTTTTGACGAGAAGCACGTCATTTACGTCTGGATCGACGCGCTGACCAACTACATCAGCGCGCTGGGCTACCCGGACGGCCGGCTGTACGAAACGTTCTGGCCCGCCGACGTGCACCTCATCGGCAAAGACATTTTGCGCTTCCACGCGATCATCTGGCCCGCCATCCTGATGGCTCTGGGCCTGCCGCTGCCCAAGTCGGTGTACGGGCACGGATGGCTGCTCATTGACGGCGGCAAAATCGGCAAATCCCGGGCCGGCGGGCAGGTGGTCGACCCCAAGGTGCTGGTGCGGAAGTACGGCGTGGACGCGGTGCGCTACTTCCTGCTGCGGGAGGTGCCCTTCGGCGCCGACGGCACCTACTCGGAGGAGGCGCTGGTGCGGCGCATTAACGCGGACCTGGCCAACGACCTGGGCAACCTGGTCTGGCGCACGGTGTCCATGATCGAGCGGTTCACCGGCGGGCGCATTCCCGAGCCGGCGGCCGGCCAGGACGACGGCGTGCTCCAGGAAACGGCGGAGCGGGTGTTCGACGAGGTCGAGGCCGCGCTGGACCGTTTCGAGCTGGACAAGGCGCTGCAGATCGCGTGGGAGCTGCCCAAGCGGGTCAACAAGTACATTGATGAAAACGCGCCGTGGGAGCTGCACAAACAAGGGCGCGAGGCGAAGCTGCGCACGGTGCTGTACAACGCGGCCGAAGCCATCCGGCTCAGCGGCGTGTTGGTGGCGCCGTTCCTCGTGCACACGCCGGGCCGCATCTGGGCCCAGCTCGGCCTGGAGGCGGACCCGGCCGCCCTGCGCTGGCAGGAAGCCCGCCGCTGGGGCGGCCTGACGCCGGGGCTGGCCGTGAACAAGAGCGAGCCGCTGTTCCCGCGCATCGACCTGGAGGAGGCGCTGGAGGGCGGCGCCGAGGCCGCCGCGGCCGGCGCCCGGGCCGCGAAAGCCGGAAGCGGAGAGGCCAAGGCGGCGGGCGCGCCCGCCCGCGGGCAGGCGGAAGCCGCCGGGGCCGGCGAGAAGGGCGCGAAACCGCCAACCGAGGGCGCCGGGGCGGCAGGGACCGCGGGCGCACCGGGCGGGGACGGCGCGGCCGCAGCCGAGATTGACATCAACACCTTCGCGCAGGTGGACTTGCGGGTGGCGGAGGTGCTGGAGGCCCAGCGCATCCAAGGCGCCGACCGGCTGCTGAAGCTGCAGGTGAGCGTGGGCGGCCGCCGCCGGCAAGTGGTGGCCGGCATCGCGCAGCACTACGACCCCCAAGAGCTGGTGGGCCGGCGGGTTATCCTGGTGGCCAACCTGAAACCGGCCAAGCTGCGGGGCGAGATCTCGGAGGGCATGGTGCTGGCCGCCACCGACGAAGACGGCGTGCTGAGTCTGCTCACCACGGACAAGGCCGTCAAGCCGGGGAGCAAGGTGCGGTGACGGCGCGCAGCGGCGGCGCGGCGCCGGCGCCCGCCCGCGCCGCCGGGGGCATCGAGCGCATCGGAACCCACGGCCCTCATGACCCCGACCGGGTCGGCGACGGCCCGGGCGCGGGGGGGGTGCGGGGGCAGGAGGCCGCGGTGGG
>QGSR01000249.1 GCA_003387805.1 Bacillota bacterium
CACGACGCGGCATTCGGACATCTTGGGATGATTTTGGGGTTTGAGACGCAACCTCCCCGGCGGCGGCCGGGTTCCCGGCCGCGGTTTTGTCCCGGGCCCGCCGGCGCGATCCGGCGGCCCCGGGACACGGCCGGTCCCGGGCCCGGAACTACCGGGCCAGCACCCGGGCCAGCTCGTACAAAGCCGGGTCCGCGTATCTCACCCGGCCGGCCACCTCCGACAGCGGCGTCCGGGCCGGACGGTTGTTGATCCAGCCGATGAGCTGGCCGTAGTCCCCGTCCAGCAGAGCCTGCACCGCCTCCGCGCCCAGGCGGGTGCCCAGGTTGCGGTCAAAGGCCGTGGGCCGCCCGCCCCGCTGCACGTGCCCCAGCACCGTCACCCGAAGCTCGAAGCCGATCTCCGCCTTGCGCTCTTCGAAATACTTCACCAGCTCGTCCGCGCTCAGCTTCGCGCCTTCGGCCACCACCAGCAGGGCGTGGGCTTTGCCCCGGGCGTACGCGTCCACCAGCTCTTTGGCCACCGTATCCGGATCGATGTCCACTTCCGGTATGATGACGGCCTCCGCGCCGCCGGTGATGCCGGCCATCAGCGCGATGTAGCCGCTGTCCCGGCCCATGACCTCCACCAAGAACCCCCGGTTGTGCGAGGAGGCGGTGGCTTTCAGCCGGTCGATGGCTTCAATGACGATGTTGAGGGCCGTGTCGGTGCCGATGGCGATGTCGGTGCCGTACATGTCGTTGTCGATGGTGGACGCGACGCCGACCACCGGAAAGCCCATCTCGTGCAGCGCCAGGCTGCCCGACTGGCTGCCGCCGCCGCCGATGACCACCAGCCCGTCGATGCCCCGCTCGCTCAGCTTCCGCAGCGCCTTGCGGCGCCCCGCCTCCTCCCGGAACTCGGGCGAGCGGGCGCTCCGCAAAATGGTGCCGGCGTGCTGAATGATGCCGCCTACGTCGCGGGCGGTCATGCGTTCCATCTCGCCCGCCATCAGGCCGGCAAACCCGTTGCGCACCCCGTACACTTCCAAACCGGCGGCAATCCCCATGCGCACCACCGCGCGGATGGCCGCGTTCATTCCAGGCGCGTCGCCGCCGCTGGTGAGCACCGCAATGCGTCTCAAAGGCATCACCTCGTCTACCCTGACGGCCCGGCGGCCGCACTCGCCGCCGTCCCCGCTCCGCCTCCGCGGCAAATGCGGCGTCCGGCCGCGCCGGGAAAATCGTCCCCGTCGCGCCCGGCGAAGGCGCCGGCCGCCGGCCCGGCCGCGTCCGTCAACGGCCGCGCCCGCGCATGGGGACAGTATCTGAATGTACGTTCGACGGAGGATTTATCCATCCTGCAAACCCGCGCAAGACGCGGCAAGGGAATTGCGGGGCGCGGACCGCCGGACCGGGGACGGGCGTCAGCCGTTGAGCACGAACATTTCCAGGACGTCGGCCAGCGTCTCGTGGGGCTCCATCACCTTGTCGGCCACCAGCCTCAGGCGCGGCTCGCTGTCGGCCACCGCCACGCCCAGGCCCGCGTAGCTCAGCAGGCTGAAGTCGTTCAGGGAGTCGCCGAAGGCGATGGTTTCACGGCGCTCGATGCCGCGCAGGCGGCAGTACTCCGCGAGCGCGGCCCCTTTCGTCGCCCGCGGGTGCAAAATGTGCACCACGTACGGCTCGTCGTGGCTGGGCAGGACCAGGAGCTGGACTTCGCCTTCCAAGTAGCTGAAGCGCCGGATGACCCACTCGCTCTCTTGGCGGCCGAAGACGATGATTTGGTCCGGCGCGGACGGGAGCCGCTCGGCCACGTCGGGCACGATCTCTCCTTCGAGGCCCGGCGGGGTCAAGAGGGGCTTGTGAGAGAACAGAAACCGGCCGGCGGCGTCCACCCGCACCGGGATGTCGTCCTTCCTCATTTCCGCCAGCATTTCCCTGGCCAGGTCGAAAGGCACGGTGAGACGGCGGAGCACGCCGCCCCGGGCGTCGTACGTGATGGCGCCGGTGTTGCAGATGGTCGCGACGTCATAGCCGATCTGCTCGGCGATGGGGCGCGTCGTCGGCCGCGTGCGGCCGGTGGCCAGCACCACCTCCACGCCCGCCTCTATGCAGCGCCTGATCGCGGCCAAATCCCCGGGCGCGATGGTCTGGTCCCGCCCCACCAGCGTGTCGTCGATGTCCAGCGCCACCAGCTTGAAGCGGCGCCGTTCCAAAACGTCCGGCAACCTGCGTCCTCCTTTGTGTCGTACCGTCCGGCGCACCCCGGCTCGGAAACCGCGCGCCGCCGCGCGGCGGGTGCACAAGGAGCCGCCGCGTCGGGAAAGAATGAATGTATCATGAACACTCCGACCCGCTGGCGCCTGCTCTGCACGGCGTCCAACTCCATCGAAGCCGCCCTGGTCCAGGGCCGCCTTGAATCGGCCGGCATTCCTGTGCAGCGTTCCGGCGAGGCCGTGGCGGAGGTGTACGGCCTCACTTTCGGGGACCTGGCCCGTGTGCGCATCTTCGTTCCGGAGCCGTGGCTGGCCGAGGCCCGGCGGCTCCTGGAAGCGCCGGCCGGCGACGACGGCGCTGAACCCGGCGATCCCGCGGGCGGGGCCGGCGCGGACGACGGTCCGGATGACGGCGACGTGTCCCGCTGACGCCGCCCTGAAGGTTCAATCGCCCGGGACGCCCGCCACAGGCCCTCCCTCATTGTACCGCACTGCACGGCCCGGACCAACCGGGCCCGCGCCGGCTCGGTACCCTCGCGCCCCGGCAAACCTCCTGGCCGCAGCGACGCGACGACGCCGGGTGTCATACCCGACACGCCCGTCCCATATGCATAACTGACTCTGCAAGGGGAGGCGGTCGCTTTGGCCGAGAGCCGCTGGCTGAGCCGCATGCCGGTGTACGACATCGCCCGGGGACGGGTGGTCGGACGGGTCAGCCGCCTGCTGGTGGACGCCGACGCCCGCAAAGTGGTGGGCTTGCTGCTGGCCACCCGGCTGGGCCGGGAGCCCCGCTGCCTGCCCTTCCGCCACGTGCACGCCATCGGCGAGCACGCGGTCACCGTGCGGGGCACCGACGCCATCGCGCCTCTGTCGCGGCTCCCGGACATGGAGGAGGCGCTGCGCTCGCAGCGCCGCATCTACAACAGTCCCATCCTGACCGAAGGCGGCGTCTTCGTGGGCGACGTGGACGAATTCACCATCAACACGGAATCAGGGCGTCTGGAAACGCTGCTGGTCTCCGGCGGCCTCATCCAGGACCTGTTCCGGGGCCAGGCCGCCCTGCCTTCCCACCTGGTGGTCGCCATCGGCGAGGACGCCACCATCGTGAAAGACGTGGCCGTCACGTATCTGAAAGAACGGCGGCAGGCGCAGCGGGAAAACAACAAGGAAGACTCGGCTCGCGGCGCACCGGGGCCGGCCGAAGGTTCGTGGAGAGAGCGGCCGCGCCGGGGCTTGACCGTGCGGCGCCCCGCCCGCGGCGTTCGCCGCGCTCGCCGAAGCGGGTTGGCCGGGTCCGCTGACGATGCTCGTCGCCCGCGGACCGCGGGTGCTCGACGTGGTGACCGGAGCCCGTGCGACGGTCGG
>QGSR01000250.1 GCA_003387805.1 Bacillota bacterium
GCCCTGGGGGCGCGGGTGATGCTGGTGGTGGGCACCAGCGCCGCGGTGTATCCGGCGGCGGGCCTGGTGGAGGTGGCCGCGGACCGGGGCGCGGACGTCATCGAGATCAACCCGGAGGAGACGGCGTTGTCGTGGCGGGCCACGTGGGCGATTCGGGAGCCCGCGGGGGCGGCCGTGCCCAAGCTGCTGGCGGCGGCCCGCATCGACCCGCACGGGGGAGAGCCCGGCCCTGAGGAATGAGGCCAAGGCGGGCTTCATACGTTGAAGTCGGTGCCTGTGGGCGCCGTCCGCCGCCGGCGGCGGACGGCCGTCAGAGCCCCTTCGAACAGGCAAGGAAAATCGCGCATTCCGGAGAATTGTTCAACAATCCGATCATGTCGGCCGGCGGTCGATGACGGGCGGACGATGCGGGGGTGCGCTGTGTGTTTGACGTGGGCTTCATTCAGTGGCTGCAGCAGTTTTCGTCGCCGGCGCTGGACCGGTTCTTTTTGCTGGTGACGAACCTGGGCAGCCACTACGCGTACATGGCCATTCTTCCGTTCGTGTTTTGGGCGGTGGACCGGCAAGTCGGGCGGCGGCTGGCCGGTTTGATTTTGGGCACCATGTGGCTCAACGGGCTGGTCAAAGAGCACATGGTGATGCCGCGGCCCCACCCGGCGGACGTGAGGGTTTTGGGGTTTGAGCCGAGCCCGGGCTTTCCGTCGGGCCACGCCCAGGGGGCCCTGACGCTGTGGGGCTACCTGGCCTTCGCGCTGCGGCGCCGCTGGCTCACCTGGCTGGCGGTCGTTCTGATTCTGCTCATCTCGTTGTCCCGCCTGTATCTCGGCGTCCACTTTCCCGGCGACGTGCTGGGCGGCTGGGCCATCGCGGCGGTGGTGCTGGTGGCCGTCCACGTGCTGGCCGAGCTGCAGCTGTTCGCGGCGCTGTCCGTGCGGCTGCGCATGCTGCTGATTTTCCTCGTTCCCTTGCTCTTGTATCCGCTGTATCAGACGAGCACGTCGGAGCAGCTCATCGGCTTTTTCATCGGCTTTTTCACCGCCGAGACCCTGTCGGCCGAGATGGTGCCTTTCCGGGCCCGGGTGGGCTTTTTCCAGCAAGTGGTGAAGCTCCTCATCGGCTACCTGGGCTTTGCGGCCCTGGTGGCTTTGCACATGATGTTCGTGCCGCCGGGGCTGCCGGCCGTGCTGGGCTACAGCATGATCGGCATTTGGCTTTCCATCGGGGCGCCGGCGCTGTTCCGGCGGCTGGGCCTGGCCGGCGAAGGCGCCTTCGGGCGGCGCGTTGATGCGCGGATGCACGGCTACATGCGGCACTACATGGCCACGGCCCTGGTGGTGCTGCTGCTGGTGGCGGGCAGCACGCTGTACGTCCGCAGCGCGGTGCCCATGGGCACCCGGCCGGCGGTGCTGCCCGAGGCCGACGTGTTGGTCATCGGCCACCGGGGCGCCGCGGGGCTGGCGCCGGAAAACACGCTGCCGTCCATCGCCGCGGCGCTGGAATACAACGCGCACGTGGTGGAAGTGGACCTTTGGCCCAGCCGGGAAGGCATTCCCGTGGTGCTGCACGACGAAACGGTGGACCGCACGACCAACGGCACCGGCCGCGTCACCGACATGACGGTGGCCGAGCTGAAGGCGCTGGATGCGGGCTATCATTTCACCGAGGACGGCGTCACGTATCCGTGGCGGGGCCGCGGCGTCACCATTCCGACGCTGGAGGAAATGCTGCGGGAATTTCCGGATACGGTTTTCTTGCTTGAGATCAAGTACCCGGAGCCGGACTTCGTGAACACGGTGCTGGAAGTGGTGGACGCGGCGGGCGCCCGCGGGCGGGTCCTCATCGAGTCGTTCCACGACGCGGTCGTGCAGCGGGCCCGGGAAGCGGCGCCGGACGTGCCTACCAGCTACGGGCAGGGCGAACTGATCCGCTTCGCGTTGGCCCAGCGCCTGGGCGTGGGCGCGTTCGTGCGGCCTGTGGGCGACATTTTGGCCATGCCCGAGTGGTACAGCGGCATCCGGGTGGTCAACCCGGGCCTGGCGCGGCTGGCCCGCAAGAAGGGCATTCAGCTTCACGTGTGGACCATCAACGACGAAGATTCGATGATCCGCATCATCGGCCTGGGCGCGGACGCGGTCATCACCGACTACCCCGACCGCCTGCAGCGGGTGCTGGCGCTGCTGGAGGAACATTCGACGGAGGACGTGTTCTATTGAGGCCTGGCCTGAGGCCGCGCCCGTGAAAACCGTGCCGGCCGGGCCGCGTCTACACCGGAATCGCCCGGTACGGCCGGTCGATGAGCCGCGGCTCCACCTGGCCGTTGGTGAGCTCGCGCACGGCGCCGATGAGGCCGCCGGCGTGCTCGAGGCGCACGAGGACGGTCAGCGACACCTTTTCGCCGAAGTCCGACGTTTCGATGATGACGCCGCGCTCCTGCAGCTCGTACTGGAGGCGGCCGTACCATTCGTAGTCCAGCTCCATGGCGAGGCGGGCGTGGCGCACCATTTCGACGATGCCGGCCGCGTCCACGGCCATCTTGGCCGACTGGGCGTAAGCCCGCACCAGCCCGCCCGCCCCCAGCAGCGTGCCGCCGAAGTAGCGGGTGACGACGATGATGACGTTGCGCAGGTCTTCCCGCTGAATCACTTCGAGAATGGGCTTGCCGGCGGTGCCGCCGGGCTCGCCGTCGTCGCTGAAGCGCACCGTTTCCACGCCGAAGCCCACCCGGTAGGCGTAGCAGTTGTGGGTGGCCTGGGCGTGCTCCGCGCGGATTTGTTCGAGCACGGCCAAGGCTTCGTCCTCGCTGCGGACGGGCGCACCCCAGCCGATGAAGCGCGACCGCTTGATGACCACTTCGTCCGCGGCGAAGGTTCCGAGGGTGCGGTACACGTCCGGCGCGCCCTCGGGCGGACGTGCCTGCCGTTGGTTGTCGCCGCTGGATTTGCCGCTCATGGCACCGTACTCCGTTGCGAGATGGGTTCAATACAAATCCGGCATCGCCGGGAAAAGCCGCGGCGCCTAGGACGTCGCCAGGAAAAACGCAAAGGCGGCGTCGGTCTTGGCGGCGCAGATGAAGTCGTTGCGGTGCAGGTCGCCGATTTTGTGGGTCCACCAAGCGACTTCCACCCGGCCGTACTCGGTCACGATGCGCGGGTGGTGGCTTTCTTCCTCGGCCAGCTGGCCGACGGCGTTGGTGAAGGCCAGCGCCTGGGCGAAGTTCGGAAAGCGAAATTCCCGCACCAGCTGGCGGACGCCGTCTTCCACCACGATTTGCCACTCGGGCACTTGCGGATGCAGCTCGGCGATGTCGGCGTCCGTCACCGGCGGCGCATCCTTGCGGCACGCGACGCAGGGCTGCTTTGTCAAGTCCTCCACCGGCGCATCCCTCCCAGGGGTTCTACAGCCACTTTGCCACAGACGGGGAGCGTTGGCAAGGCGGCCTTGCGGGAATTGCTGGAGCGGCTGCGGGATTATCGAGACGCACTGAGAAACCAGTTGCCGGCCAACAAGGCTCTCAACGGCCTTGGCGCCATGGAAGCGTGCGTGAACCGGGTGCTGGC
>QGSR01000251.1 GCA_003387805.1 Bacillota bacterium
CCCCGTCGGCGCACGGACCGACCTGGCCTGACCGGGCCTGGCCCGCCCCATCGGCGCACGGACCGACCTGGCCTGACCTGGCCTGGCCGCCCCGTCGCCACGGGGACCGGCCTGGCCGGGCCGGGCCGAGCCGGGCCGAGCCGGGCCGTGCAGGGCTTGCGCCCGTCACGCCCCCGCCTCCGCCACTTCCGACGCGCCCAGCAAATCCGCATACAGCCGCCGGTACAGGCCCGGCCGCGCGATGAGCTCCTCGTGGGTGCCGTCCTGCACCACCCGGCCCTGGTCCATGACGATGATGCGGTCGGCCAGGCGCACGGTGGACGCCCGGTGGGCGATGAGGATGACGGTGCGGCCGGCCCGGATACGCTGCAGCGCCGCGTGGATGGCCGCCTCGGACTCGGTGTCCAGCGCCGACGTGGCTTCGTCCAAAATCAGGATCCTGGGGTCGGCCAAAATGGCCCGGGCGATGGCGATGCGCTGCCGCTGCCCGCCCGATAGGCTGGCCCCCCGCTCCCCGGCCATGGTCTCGTAGCCATCGGGCAGCTGCATGATGAAATCGTGGGCGTAGGCCAGCACCGCGGCCCGCTCCACCTGCTCCTGCGTCGCGTCCGGCATGCTCACGGCGATGTTTTCCGCCACCGTCATGCCGAAGAGGACCGGGTCCTGGGGCACCAGGCCAATCTGCCGCCGCACCGAGCGCGGGTCCACTTCCCGCAGGTCCAGCCCGTCCATCCGCACGGCGCCGTCGTCCGGGTCGTAGAAGCGGGGAATCAGGTTGACCAGCGTGCTCTTGCCCGCCCCGCTGGGCCCCACCAGCGCCACCACTTGTCCCGGCTCGATGCGCAGGCTGACGTCCTTCAGCACCGGCGCGCCCGGCTCGTAGCTGAACGTCACGCGGTCAAACTCGATGGCGCCTTCGATGGGCGGCATGGTCTTCAGCCGGCTGGAGCTCTGCGGCTCAGGCGCCACGGCCATCAGGCCCCCGATGCGGTCCCCCGCGGCCGCCGCCTGCTGAATCAGCGAAAAGTGATGGGTCAGCGCCGACACCGGCTGGCTCAGCATGCCCAGATACGCCAGAAACGCCATCAGCTCGCCCACCGTCAGGCGGCCCGAGATGACCTCCCGGCCGCCGAACCAGAGCACCAGCACCATGCCGGCCACGAGAATCAGCTCCACGATGGGCCGCAGCGTGGCCTGGGCTTGCACCGACTTCATGGTCACGTCGAAGCTGTGCTCGTTGAACCGCCGGAAGCGGCTGCGCGTCAAACCTTCCATTGTAAAGGCCTTCACGACACGCATCGCGCCGATGGTTTCGCCCAACAGCGCCGCCATGTCGCCGATTTTCTCGTGCATGCGCTTGCTGAAGGCCCGGATGCGGGCGCCGTACTTGTTGATGGCCAAAGCCGCCAGCGGCAGCACCACCAGCGCCACCAGCGCCATGCGCCAGTGCAGCCAGAACAGCCCGCCCAAAATGCCGGCCAGCATCAGCACGTACTGAATCACTTCCGAAATGCTGATCGTCACCGCCTGCTGGATGGCCGCCACGTCGTTGGTCATGCTGGAGATGATGTCGCCGCTGCGCCGCCGGCCGTAAAAGTCCAGCGGCAGCTTCAGCAGGTGGTCGTACATGTTGGCCCGCAAATCGGTGACCAGCCGCTGGCCGATGTAGTTCATGGAGTAGGTCTGGGCGTAAGTCACCAGGCCCTTCAGGAAGATGAGGCCGATGACGCCCACGGCCACCCACGTCAGCAGCGCGGGATCCCGGGCCTGCAGCAGGACGAAGTCGATGACGCCGACCCCGAAAACAAGAGGAATGGCGACGTTGACCGCCGCCTGCAGCACGATGAGGCACAGCGCCAGCGCGAACCTGGCGCGATGCGGTTTCAGCCATTGCCAAACGACGCGCACGTGGCGCACGGCGCTACACCTCGCAAGTTCGAGTTCATTGTACTAACGCGTTTCCGCCAGTGTCAACGCGAGCGGCTTTCCAATTAGGAACAGCGGGCTGGGAACAGCGGGCGCCGCACCGCTCACGCCAGCGCCAGCAGGCGCACCGCCACGTTGAAATAAATGATGAGACCCACGCCGTCCACGATGGTCGTGATGAGCGGCGCCGAAAACACGGCCGGGTCCAGGCCCAGGCGCTTGCCGATGAGCGGCAGCGTCGCCCCCGCGGTCGCGCCGACGATGACGACGAGACAGCTGGTGACGCCTACCGTCAGGCCGATAATCCACGCCTCGCCCATCACCGTGGCCCGCAGAAAGACGACGGCGGCCATGACCAGGCCCAGCAGCAAGCTGACGCGCAGCTCCCGCCACACCACGGTGACAAAGTCTTTCATGGTAATCTCGCCCAGCGCCACGGCCCGCGTGATGACGGTGGCCGCCTGGGAGCCCGAGTTGCCGCCGGTGCCGATGAGCAGCGGAATGAAAAACGACAACGCGATCACTTGCTGCAGCACGTCTTCATAATTGCGGATGATCGTGCTGGTCACCGACTGGGCCAAAAAGAGCACCAGCAGCCACGTAATCCGCGACCGAAAGAGCGTGCCCACGGTGGTGTCCAGGTATGACTCCTCGAAGGGCGTGGAGCCGCCCATAAAGTGGATGTCCTCGGTGGCTTCCTCTTCCAGCACGTCCAGGATGTCGTCGGCGCTGATGACGCCCAGGAGCCGTCCCGCCGCGTCCACCACCGGCAGCGCCACGAAGTCGTACTGGCTCAGCAGGCGCGCCGCTTCCTCTCGCGGCGCCTCGGCCTCCACCGCCACGACTTTCGTGTACATGATGTCGGACAGCAGCGTGTCGTCGGGGCTCAGCAAAACGTCACGAAAGGACGCCACGCCCACCAGCCGGCCGATGTTGTCCACGACGTAAACGTAGTTGGTAACGTCGACGTTTTCGCCTACTTTGCGAAAGTGGGCGATGACCTGGCGGGCCGTCCACCCTTCCCGGGCCTCGAAGTGCCGCACGCTGATGAGCCGCCCCGCCGCGTTGTCCGGCAGCGTCTGCATTTGGGCGATGTGCGGCTTGGCTTCGTCCGGCACCATCCGCAGCAGCACTTCCGCCCGCAGAGGGTGCACGGCGTTGACCAGCATGACCAGGTGGTGCAGCGGCATCTCGGCCAGGATGGGCCGGGCGTACTCCTCGCCCACGTGGTCCAGCAGCCGGTACTGCAGCTCGAAGTCCAGGTGTTCCAAGGCCTCCGCGGCCAGGCGCGGCGGCGTCAGCGCCAAAAGCTCCAGCTGCTCCGAGCGGTCCAGCTCCTGCAGCACGTAGGCGATGTCGTACGGCTGCAGCTCGTCGATGAGCTCCTCCAAGGTTTCGGGGGCGTCGTCGTCGTCGGCGGGCGCGGCGTCGTCGCGTGTGGCCGGGCTGCCGGCAGGCGCAGCGTCGTCGCGTGCGACCGGGCCGCCGGCGGGCGCGGCGTCGTCGCGTGCGGCCGGGCCGCCGGCGATTTCGGGGGCGCCTTCAGCATCGGGCGGCACGGCTTGCGGTTCGGGGACGAGGCCCCCCGCTCCGGGCCCCCTGGTTTTCGCTCCCGACCCCCTGAG
>QGSR01000020.1 GCA_003387805.1 Bacillota bacterium
GATGGGCAGCTCGTCCTGCGCGAGGGCCCGGGGCGACAAGCCCACCACCAGCGAAAGGGCCAGGAAAACGAAAAACAGGGGGAAAAAGGCCGTGGGCACGGCTCGGGCGGCGGCCCGCCCGGCCCCACGGCGCGGCGCGGCGCAGCGCATCGCACAGCCTCCTCTCCGGTAAACTCCTATGCGATGCGCTGCGCGCGTATCCCGTCCGCGGACGGGCTCAGTCGGCGCTGACGCGGCGCAGAACCAGCGGCCTGGGCTCGGGCGGCCGGGGCCCGATGGAGAAGGCGGCGCGAATGCGCTCCGTCAGCGCCGCCGCGTCCTCCGGCCGCGCGGCGTGCACTTCGCACAGCACGTCGCCCGCCTCCACGCGGCTGCCGACTTTGGCGCGCAGCACCAGGCCCACGGCATGGTCGATCTCGTCGTCCTGCTTGCGGCGCCCCGCGCCCAGAAGCATGGTGACGTCGCCCAGCTCGTGGCCGTCGATGGCGTCAACCCAGCCGGACGCCCTCGCCTCCACCACCACCCGCACCGGGGCGGTGGGCAGCCTGGACGGATCGTCGATGAACGCCGGGTCGCCGCCCTGGTTTACCACCATTTCACGGAACTTCTCCAGCGCCCGCCCGCTGCGAATGGCTTCTCCCAGGCGGCGGCGGGCGTCCGTGGCGTCCTCGGCCACCTGCGCCAGCACCAGCATCTCCGTGCCCAGAGCCAGCGTCAGTTCCGTCAAGTCGTCGGGCCCCCGGCCTTGCAAGGTTTCCACGGCCTCTTTGACCTCCAGCGCGTTGCCGATGGCCCGGCCCAAAGGCTGATTCATGTCGGTGATCAGCGCGACGGTGCGGCGGCCGGCCCGGGTGCCGATGGACACCATGGTCTCGGCCAGCTTCAGCGTGTCCTCGAACTTTTTCAGGAACGCGCCCCGGCCCGCCTTCACGTCCAGCACCAGGGCGTCCGCGCCCGCGGCCAGCTTCTTGCTCATGATGCTGGCCGCGATGAGCGGCACGCTTTCCACCGTGGCCGTCACGTCCCGCAGCTTGTACCATTTGCCGTCGGCGGGCGCGATGGCCGCGGTCTGGCCGATGACGGCCACTTTCAGCCGGTTGACGCTGTCGACGAACTGCTCGGGGGTCATGTAGACGCTAAAGCCGGGAATGGACTCCAGCTTGTCCAGCGTGCCGCCGGTATGGCCCAGCGCCCGGCCCGACATTTTGGCCACCGGCGCGCCGCAGGCGGCCACCAGCGGCGCCAGCACCAGCGTCGTCGTGTCGCCCACGCCGCCGGTGGAGTGCTTGTCCACCTTGACGCCGTCGATGCCGCTCAAGTCGATGACGTCCCCCGACCGGGCCATGGCCAGCGTCAGCGCCGTCGTCTCCCGGTCGGTCATGCCCCGGAAAAAGACGGCCATCGTAAACGCGGACATCTGGTAGTCGGGGATGTCCCCTTTGGTAAAACCTTCAATCAAGAAGCGGATCTCGGCCTCGGTCAGCTCGCCGCCGTCCCGCTTCTTCTTGATCAAGTCGTACATGCGCATGCGCCCACGCCTCCTTGCGGCGCCGCTCAGCGGCCCGTGATTTCGGGCAGGAAGCTCGTGCCGATCTCGGGCGGCTCCACGCCGAAGAAGTCGGCCAGCGTCGCGGCCACGTCCGCGAACGTCTCCCGGGTGCCGAGGGCCACGCCCCGCCGGATGCCCGGCCCGTACACCAGCAGCGGCACGTATTCCCGCGAATGGTCCGTGCTGGGCGTCGTCGGGTCGATGCCGTGGTCGGCGGTCACGATGAGCAGATCGTTGTCCCGCAGCTCGGCCATGAGTTCGGGCACCCGCGCGTCGAACTGCGACAGGCCCTCGGCCATGCCTTCGGGGTTGTTGCGGTGGCCCCACAGCATGTCGAAGTCGATGCAGTTGGCGAAGACCAGGCACGGCCCCTCCTCGGTCCGCAGCCGCTCGAGCACGCCGTCCACCGTGTCCATGTTGTCTTTCGTGTACCGTCCGGCGGCGATGCCGCGGCCGGCGAAAATGTCCATGATTTTCCCGACGGAAAACACCGGAATGCCTGCTTCGGCCAGGCGGTCCAGCAGCGTGGGCCGGGGCGGCGCCACGCTGAAGTCCCGCCGCCGCTCGGTGCGCCTAAAGCTGCCGGGCCGGCCCACGAAGGGCCGCGCGATGACCCGTCCCACCGCGTGCTCGCCCGTCAAAATCTCGCGGGCGATGCGGCACATCTCGTACAGCTCCTCCACCGGCACCACGTCTTCGTGGGCCGCGATCTGAAACACGCTGTCGGCCGACGTGTACACGATGGGCCGGCCGGTGCGCAGGTGTTCCTCGCCCAGTTCCTCGATGATGACGGTCCCCGACGCGGGCTTGTTTCCCAGGACTTTCCGGCCGATGGCCTCCTCGAACGGCTTGATGACTTCATCCGGAAAACCGTTCGGGTACGTGGGAAAGGGGCGCTCCAGATGCAAGCCGGCAATTTCCCAGTGGCCGGTGGTGGTGTCCTTGCCGGCCGAGCGCTCGGCCATGCGCCCGTAGCACGCCAGAGGCTCGTCCGCCGGCGGCACGCCGGGGATGAAGTCGATGTTGCCCAGGCCCAGCTTCTGCATGTTGGGCATGTGCAGGCCGCCCACCGCCTCGGCGGTGTTGCGGAGCGTGTTCGATCCTTCGTCGCCGTATTTGTGCGCGTCGGGCAGCTCGCCGATGCCGACGCCGTCCAGCACGATCAAGGCGACCCTTCCTGCTTTCGCCATGACTGCGCCTCCATGCGGCCGCCGAAAAAAACGGCGGCTAAGCTCTGTCTTTATATTATAAATTTCGGCGCCGCACGGAGGACTACCTGCACCGCTCCCGCGGCGCCCGCGGTCACCGGCGCCCCGGGCGGCGTTTCGACGGCCGGGAGGGGCGGCATCAGCAGCCGCCGCAGCCAGAGCAGCGCCAAAAGGAGCGCCCCCGCGACGAGCAGCGCCCGCAGCACGGGCCCCAGGCGCCGCCGCCACTCCGGCAGCGAGATGACGTACATGGCCATCACCTCGGCAGAAAAAGTCGCACCGCCGCGCTGAGCAGCCCGGGCGACCCGTCCGCTTCAACGAAGGCCGCCCCCACCAGGGCGGCGCCGCTGGCGGCCAGCCCGGCCGCCGTCGCGAAAAACTGGGGCCCCGTGTTGATGTCCCCCCGGCCCAGCAGCAGCCGCCCCGCGGCCGCGGAGAACGCCACGGCCGCCGCGCCCGCGGCCACCACCGCCGGCGCGGCCAGCAGCGCCTGGGGCGCCAGCGCGGCCACGGCCAGCGGGACGCCCCGCAGGAAAAAGCCGTCGACGAACAGCGCGGCGGCGAAGCCCAGCGCGAAGCCGCGCGCGAACACGACGGCCAAGACCAAGGGCGCGCCGATGACGGACAGCCCGAAAAAACCAATGAGGACCGGGCCTTTCAGCACGTGCTCCGCGAGGGCGCTGCGCAGCACGTCCTCGGGCGGCGGCGGCGGGCCGCCGCCGGCCCGCTCCATCAGCGTCCGCACTTCGCCCAGCAGCGCCGCGCGCCCCTCCTCGGCGATCCACGCGGGCGCCGCCGCGCCCGCGGCCACGCCCGCGGCGAACGCCAAGAAGGCCAGGGCGTGCGACGCGGCCCGCCGGCGCACGTATCCCCGCAGCGCTTCCCCGAAGCGGCCGCCCATCCAACGCCCACCTTCCCTGCCCTGTGGCGCCGCCTGGCGCAACGATATCTTTATGCCGGCCCGCAAAGGCTCATGCCGCCCGCCCGGGCCCCTTGCGCCGGAAGCCCCTTCGCGAAACCGCCTCATGACCGCCATTTCGCGCCCGCCGCCCGGTCCGCCGCCAGGAAGCCCGCGGCGGCCGCCGCCAAAAAAAGCGCCTCCTCCTGCCCGGGCCCCCGGCCCATGGAGCGCAGGGGCACGCCCGCCGCCGCGAGCCACTCCAGCGCGGCGCGGCCCCGGTGCTCCTCCACCACGTCGTGCCGGGCGTACACGCCCGCGGCGGCCAGCTGCCGCCGGACCAATTCCCGCCGCGCGCAGGGCAGCCGCGGCAGCGCCAGCGTGCAGCGGCGCTGGGCCACCAGGCCGAAGGCGGTCAGCGTGTGGTGGCTGACGCCGCGATGCCGGGGCCGGGGGTCGGCAAAGCTGAGGCGAGGCGCCGCGAAGACGCGCCCGCCCAGCAGCGACGCCGCGTCCGCGTACTGGCCCACTTCCACCGCGGTGGTGCCGAAGGGCGTGCCGGTGCCCACCACGCCCGGGCCCATGCCGACCACGGCCGCGGCCGCGCCCAGCACCCACCGGGCCGCCAGCAAACCCGAAAACAGCGTCACCGCCTCCACGTCGCCTCCCAGCGCGTGGCCCGCGGTGACGGTCTTGTCCACGACCCCCAGCCGCCGCAGGTCCCGGACCGTGTCGCTGAAGCCGATGGGCAGCGCGGCGCCGTCGGTCATGACGTACACGATGGTCGCGCCGGCCCCCAGCGCGAGGCGCAGCGCCGCGGCCGCGGGCGCCAGCTGGCTGTGCAGGGAAACGACCACTACCGGCATGCCGTCCAGATCCCGCCGGGAGGCCATTACGTGGTGGTAGGGCGAGGCCTCTTCCTCCACCGCGGCCACCGGCGTCTGCAGCGGCGTGTAGCGGAGCTTCATGATATGCCCCCGGACGGGCCGCCCGCTCGCCCGTGGGCTCTCCTGCCGGCCCGCCCGGGCGGGGCGCCGTCCGGCCACGTGCACGACGAAGTCAAAACCTCCGGTGCCGAGACCCAGATCCACCGCGGCCGTGTTGAGAACCACCCGGTCGCCGGGCGCCGGTTTGGGCGCCAGCTGCTCGTACAGCAGCGCCCGGCGCACGGTGCCGTCCACGTCCACCGCCAGGCGCCAGACGCCGCCGCCCAGAGGGCGGCACTCCAGCACCACGCCTTCCGCCCGGTGCATGGAACCCATGCCCGCGCACCTCCCGGGGCCGGTCCGCAAGCAACAAAAAAAGCAGGTGACTACTGCGCAGACACCTGCTCTCGCTTTACGCTAAATTATGCGGCACGCGCCCGGGCGATTATCCCCGCTGCGGACGCCGCCCGCCCCGGGGCCGCCCCGCGCCGTTGCCCCGCCGGCCCGGCGCGCCGCCCCGCTCGCGGCGTTCGTAGCGGCCGTTGCCGCCGTCCACCACGCCCGCGGCCCGCGCCTCGTCCATGGCTTCCTCCGCGGACAGCGCGGCTTTGCGGGACAAGTTGATGCGGCCCAGGCTGTCGATTTCGGTCACGACCACTTTCACCTGGTCGCCGATGTTGACCACGTCCTCCACCCGGCCGACCCGGTAGGGCGCCAGCTGGGAGATGTGGATGAGCCCTTCCTTGCCCGGCAAAATCTCGACGAACGCGCCGAACTCCATGATGCGCGTAACGGTGCCGGTGTAGTGTTCGCCCACCTCCACCTCTTTGACCAGCGACTCGATGATCTGCTTCGCGCGCCGGCCGGCCTCGGTGTCGGTGGAGGCGATGAACACCCGGCCGTCGTCCTCGATGTCGATGGCGACGCCCGTTTCGTCGATGATCTTGTTGATGATCTTGCCGCCGGGCCCGATGACTTCCCGGATCTTGTCCACCGGAATCGTCATCGTGATGATGCGCGGCGCGTACGGCGACAGGTCCTTGCGCGGCTCGGCCAGCACTTCCAGCATGCGCTCCAGGATGAACATCCGGCCGGCGCGCGCCTGCTCGAACGCCTTGGCCAAAATCTCGCGGGTCACGCCGCTGATCTTGATGTCCATCTGCAGCGCGGTAACGCCGTCCCGCGTGCCGGTGACCTTGAAGTCCATGTCGCCCAGCGCGTCCTCGATGCCCTGAATGTCGCTGAGGACCGCGAAGCCGCCTTCGTACTTCACCAGGCCCATGGCGATGCCGGCCACCGGCTTCTTGATGGGCACGCCCGCGTCCATGAGCGCCAGCGTGCTGCCGCACGCGCTGGCCATGGACGAGGAGCCGTTGGACTCCAGCACCTCGGACACGACCCGGATGGTGTACGGGAACTCTTCCTCGGGCGGGATGACCGGCAGCAGGGCCCGCTCGGCCAAATGGCCGTGGCCGATCTCGCGCCGGCCCGGCGAGCGCATGGGCCGCACTTCGCCCACGCTGTAGCCCGGGAAGTTGTAGTGGTGGATGTAGCGCTTGCGGTCTTCGTCGCTGAGATCGTCGATCATTTGCTCGTCGCTCTTCAGACCCAGCGTGCAGACGCTCAGGACCTGGGTCTGCCCGCGCGTGAAGATGGCGGAGCCGTGAGCCCGCGGCAGCACGCCGGCGGCGCACCAGACGGGCCGGATTTCATCGTGAGCGCGGCCGTCCACCCGCTCGCCTTCCACGACGATCATGCGCCGCACCTGTTCCTTCAGCAGCTGGTCGAACACCGCGGACACGTCCTTCAGGTAGGGCGCGGCTTCCTCTTCGCCCCGCTCCTCCACGAACGCTTCCACGATGCGCTCCTTCAGCTGCCGCACCGCCTCTTCGCGGCGCTGCTTGTCGGCGCTGCGCACCGCCTGGTTGAGCTCGTCCAGCGCCTTCGCCCGGACCCACTCGGCCACTTCCGCGTCCGGCTCGGCCAGCGGCACGTCCACCTTCGGCTTGCCCACCGCCGCGCGCATCTCCTCCTGCAGCGCGACGATGCGCTTGATTTCCTCGTGGCCGAACATGATGGCGTCCAGCACGACGCTCTCCGGCAGCTCGTCGGCGCCGGCCTCCACCATCATGACCGCGTCCTTGGTGCCCGCCACCACCAGATCCAGGTCGCTGTTGTCCATCTGTTCCAGGGTGGGGTTGATGACGAACTGCCCGTCGACGCGGCCGACGCGCACGCCGCCCACGGGTCCGAGGAAGGGAATGTCCGAGATCGTCAGAGCCGCCGAAGCGCCGATGAGCGCGGCGATCTCCGGGGCGTTGTCGGGTTCCACCGACATGACCGTCGCGACGATTTGCACGTCGTTGCGGAAACCGTCGGCAAACAGCGGCCGCAAAGGCCGGTCGATCATGCGGGCGGCCAGCGTCGCCGCTTCGCTGGGGCGGCCTTCCCGCCGCAGCCAGACGCGCGGGATGCGGCCGATGGCGTACATCCGCTCTTCGTAGTCGACGAGGAGCGGAAAGAAGTCAATGCCCTGGCGGGGCTCCCGGGACATGACGGCCGTTACCAGCACGACCGTGTCCCCGTAGCGGACGAGCACCGCGCCGTTGGCCTGCTTGGCCAGCCGGCCGGTTTCGATGACCAGCGGCCGCCCGCCCACCTCCATCTGAAATTTCTGTTCGTTCAATACGTGAGACCTCCTGATTGTCTTGCGCCCGCCGGGCGCCGCCCTGCGGCGCCGGCGGGTCTTTCACTGCGGCAATAAACAGAACGAGAGCGGCAAACACCGCTCCGTCAACGACGCAGACCGAGTTTTTCCACGATGGCCCGGTACCGCTCGACGTCGGTCTTCTGCAGGTAGTTCAGAAGACCGCGCCGCTGGCCGATCATCTTGTACATGCCCCGGCGCGAGTGGTGATCCTTCTTGTGCACCCGCAGATGCTCGGTCAGCTCGTTGATGCGCGCCGTCAAGATCGCGATCTGCACCTCGGGCGAGCCGGTGTCGCCTTCGTGCTGCTGAAACTCGGCGATAATCTGCGCCTTGGCTTCCTTGGACAGCGACATGTCTACACCTCCGTTTTCCAATGTAGCCCCTGCCACCACGCCGCCGTCGGAGGGCTCGGACGGCCTAGTGCCAGGTTTCCCTGCTTAGTTATACCACACGCGGGGCGCGTTGCACAACCGCGGCGTCAACGCCGCCGCGCGAGGAAGCGGACGCGCACCGGCCCCGTTCCCGCAGGCGGGGCCCCGCCCCGCAGCAGCAGCCCGCGGCCGGGCCCGGCCGCGATGACGGCCACCACCGGCACGCCCCGGGCGTCATCGTCGCCGCGGTCGTCGCCGTGCTCGCCCCACAGCTCCGCCCGGTACTCGCCCGCGCCGGGCAGCAGCAGTTCCGGCGCGGGATCCACCCGCAGCGCCGGTTCCCCGTCCGGGGACCGCTCCATCCCGCCCGGCACCCCCACCACTTCGTACGGCCGGCCCAGAAGACGCGCCGCGGCTTCCACGTCGCCCTCGGCCAGCAGGCGGCGGATGCAGCTGCTGGAAACAACCCGGCCGTCGGGCGCCCGCACCGTGGGCGCCACGTGCACCGCCGCGCCCCGCCGGCCCGCTTCGTCCTCCAGCAGCCGGGGCGTGCCCGCGGCGCCCCGGCCGAAACGAAAGTCCTCCCCGACGACGATGCGTCGGGCGCCCAGGCCTTCCAGCAGCACGTCGTGCACGAAGGCCTCGGGCGACAGCGACGCCACGTCCCGGTCGAAGCGCAGCACCACGACGCGGGCCACGCCCAGCTTTCGCATAAGCCGGGCCCGATGCTCCACCGTGGACAGCGCGGGCGGCGGGCCGCCGCCCACCACCGCCCGTGGATGGGGCGAGAAGGTGAGCGCCACCGGCGTCTCCCCGGCCGCGGCCGCCTCCTCCACCGCCAGGCGCAAAATGCGGGCGTGGCCCACGTGCACCCCGTCGAAGTTGCCCACCGCCACCGCGGCCGGCTCCCACAGCGGCGCCCGCCGCCGCAGCTCGTCCAAGGTCAGATGCCAAACGGACAATGCGCTTCCCTCATCCGTTACGAAAATACGATGCGCGGGCGCCAGCGGACGTCGGCGCCGCGCCCTTCGGGCTCGGCCAGAGCCAGCAGGTTGCCGGCCGGATCGTAGAGCCGGACCCAGCGCCGGCGGGAGCGGGTTTCCCCCTCATCCGGGGCCGACGGGGCGCGCTCGGGCCCGGGGCCGCCTGCCGCGGCTCGGGAGGCGGCGGCCACCGGCTGCCCATACGCGACCCGGGCCGCCGCCTCGGCCGGCAAATCAACCCGGGGCCAGCGGGACAGCGCCGCGTCCATGGGCAGGAGCACCGGCCCGCCCGCGGCCGCGTCGGCCTCCAGCTCCTCCAGCGTGCGGGCCGTGCCCAGGTCCAGCTCTCCGACGCGCGTCCGCAGCAGAAACGACATGAACGCCGCGCAACCCAGCGCTTCCCCCATGTCGGCGCAGAGCGTGCGCACGTACGTGCCTTTGGAGCATGTGACGTCGAAGGTGATCCGGGTGCCGGCCCGCAGCACGCCCGCGTCGGGTTCGACGCGGACCAGCTCCAGCCGGTGGATGCGGACCGTCCTGGGCTCGCGCGGCACGGCCACGCCTTCGCGGGCCAGCTCGTACAGCCGCCGGCCTTGGTGGCGAATCGCGGACGTCATAGGCGGCACCTGCTGAACGGGCCCGACGAACCTTTGCATGACCTCCCGCAGCCGGGCGCGATCCACGGCGCAGTCCCGCTCCACGCGCACGACCTCGCCGAAGGCGTCCTGCGTATCGGTGGCCGCGCCGAGACACATCTCGGCCCGGTACGCTTTGTCCTCCTCCTGGAGCAGCTCCACCAGGCGCGTCGCCCGGCCCACGCACAGCACCAGCACGCCCGCGGCGCCCGGGTCCAGCGTGCCCGTGTGGCCCACCCGGCGCACGCCCAGGAGCCGGCGCACCCGGGCCACCACGTCGTGGGAGGTCATGCCCGGCGGCTTGAGAATGTTGAGCAGGCCGTCCCGGGCCGGTCCCGCGGCCGGCGCCGGCGATCCCGGCGCCCGCGTCACCGGGCCCCGCCCTCCGGCTCGGGGGGCGCGCCGCCGCCCGCCCGCGGGAGCGCCTTGGCCAGCTCCGCCAAAAGCTGCTCCAGCGCCTGGCCCACCGGCGCGTTGATGGTGCAGCCCGCGGCTCCGGGATGCCCGCCGCCCCGGAAGGCGGATGCCACGGCGCTGACGTCCACCCGCCCCCGGGAGCGCAGGCTGACGCGCGTTTGCCCGTCGGGCAGCTCCCGCAGCAGCATGGCCGCCTCCACGCCCCGGATGGAGCGGGGGTACTGCACGAACCCGGAGGAATCGTCGTCCTCGGCCCCCGCCCGGGCCAGCATGTCGCGGGTGACGATCATCCAGGCGATGCGGCCGTCTTCGCTGCGGGACAGCGTGTTCAGGCTCAGTTTCAAGAGCTGCATCGCGTTCCACGACGTGTCGTCGTAGAAGCGGCCGGCGATTTCATCGGGCTTCGCTCCGGCCGCCACCAACTGCGCCGCGATGTGCAGCGTCGTCGCGGTGGTGTTGGAATAGCGGAACGACCCGGTGTCGCTCATGATCGCGGCGTACAGGTTCGCAGCGGCCGCCGCGTCCAGGGTCAGACGCCAGTGGTCCGTCAGCAGCCGGAAAATGATTTCGCCGGTGGCCGCAGCCTGCGGGTCGACGTAATAAAGCGTGCCCTCGCCCGGATTCGTCACGTGGTGATCGATGTTGTATACGTAAGCGTATTGGGACATCTGCTTCCGCACGGCGCCGATGCGGGTCGAGTCGCAGTCGACGATGACCAGCGCGTCGGCCGCCGGCGCGGGCGGCCGGCGCACCTCTTCCACGCCGGGCAGAAAGGCCAGCTCCTCGCCCACGGGATCGTCGGACACCATAGCCACTTCCTTGCCCAGCCTCCGCAGGCCCCACGCGAGGGCCAGCATGGAGCCCAGGCAGTCCGGATCCGGATCGACGTGGCACGTGATGACGAAGGAGTCGTGGCGCGCCAGCGCCCTGGCCATGGCGGCCAGCGGGTCAGCGGGACTCATCGCCGTCCTCCTCCCGCGCGCCCGCCGGCTGCGGCTCCGCCGGCGCCCCGGCCTCACGGCCTTCGGACGATTGGGCCGCCTGCGGCTCGGGCGCGAGCTCGCGCAGCAGACGGTTGATGCGGTGACCCCGTTCGATGGAATCGTCCAGCCGGAACGAAATTTCCGGGGTATGCCGCAGCCGGATGCGGCGCCCCAGCTCGCTGCGGACAAACCCCTGGGCGTGGTGCAGCGCCTCCAGCGTCTGCGCCTTTGCCTCGTCGTCGCCGAAAATGCTGACGTAAATTTTTGCGTGGCGCAAATCCCGCGACATCTCCACGTCGGTCACCGAGACGAAGCCGATGCGCGGGTCTTTCATCTTGCGCAGAATGTCGCTGGTTTCGCGCTTGAAATCCTCTCGTATCCGCTCCGCGCGCGGCACGCTCATGGGCTATCCCTCCTTGACCCTCAAGACGCCCGGCCGGCGGCAGGGCCGGCCCGGCCGCCGGCGTCAACCGACCTCGATGGTATAGTCGGTCAACTCCACCGCCCCGTGGCTTTCCACCAGACGCACGACCGCCGACAGCACCCGGTGCGCGTGGCGGGTGTCCGTCGTCACCACCGCCGCCGCCAGCGTGGCCCGCTGCCACGTGTCGTGCCCGTCCACTTCCGCGACGGAGACGTTGAAGCGCCGAATGCGATCGACGAGGCTGCGCACGACGCGCCGCTTGTCCTTCAGGGACCCGCCGTCCGGAATGTACAGCTCCATCGTGAGCAGCCCGACGATCACTGCGCCTGCCTCGCTACCTCTTCTATGCGGAAGACTTCGATGACGTCGCCTTCCTTGAGGTCGTTGAACTTCTCGATGCCGATGCCGCACTCGTAGCCCTGCGCGACTTCGCGCACGTCGTCTTTGAAGCGCCGGAGCGAAGCCATCTCGCCCTCGTACACGACCACGCCGTCGCGGATGACGCGCACTTGCGAGCCGCGCACGATCTTGCCGTCGGTGACGTACGCGCCGGCCACCACGCCCACGTTGGGCACCCGGAAGAGCGCCCGCACCTCGGCGTGGCCCAGCACCACTTCCCGGTACTCGGGCTCCAGCAAGCCCTGGAGCGCCTTCTCCACGTCCTCGATGGCTTCGTAGATGACCCGGTAGGTGCGAATCTCCACGTTTTCCTGCTCGGCCGCGCGGCGGGCCGTCGCGTCGGGCCGGACGTTGAAGCCGATAATGACGGCGTCGGCCGTCGACGCCAGATCGACGTCGGACTTGGTAATGCCGCCCACGGCCCCGTGGATGATGCGCACTTCCACTTCGTCGGTGCTCAGCTTCAGCAAAGACTCCCGCAGCGCCTCCACCGACCCCTGCACGTCGGCTTTAATGATGATGGGCAGCTGCGTGCGCTGGCCCTCCTGCACCTGACGGAACAAGTCTTCCAGGCTGGCCTTGCCCGGGCGGCGCATTTCCTCCGCGCGCGCCTGCTCCCGCAGCCGCTGGGCCAGCTCCCGGGCGGCCCGCTCGTCGTCCACCGCGATGAGCTCGTCCCCCGCCGCGGGCACTTCGTCCAGGCCCAGCACCTCCACCGGCATGGCCGGCGTCGCCTCGTCCACCTGGCGGCCTTGATGGTCCAGCATGGCCCGCACGCGGCCCGCGGTCTGCCCGACGACGATGGCGTCGCCGGTCCGCAGCGTGCCCTTTTGCACCAGCACCGTGGCCACGGGCCCTCGGCCGCGGTCCAGCTGGGCCTCGATGACGGTGCCGCGGGCGCGGCGTTCCGGATTGGCCTTCAGCTCCCGCAGCTCGGCCACCAGCAAAATCATTTCCAGAAGTTCGTCGATGCCTTCGCCCTTCAGCGCCGACACGGGCACGATGATGGTGTCGCCGCCCCATTCCTCCGGCACCAGCCCGTGCTCCACCAGCTGCTGCTTCACCCGGTCGGGATTGGCGTCGGGTTTGTCCATCTTGTTCAGCGCGACGATGATGGGCACGCCGGCCGCTTTCGCGTGGCTGATGGCCTCCACCGTCTGGGGCATGACGCCGTCGTCGGCCGCGACCACCAGCACCGCGATGTCGGTGATGCTGGCGCCGCGCGAACGCATGGCGGTAAACGCCTCGTGGCCCGGCGTGTCGAGGAACGTAATCGCGCTGTCGCCCCACTTGACCTGGTACGCGCCGATATGCTGGGTAATGCCGCCGGCTTCGCCCGCGGCCACCCGCGTCTTGCGGATGGTGTCCAAAAGCGTCGTCTTGCCGTGGTCCACGTGGCCCATAATGGTGACCACCGGCGGCTTGGGCTGCAGCTTCTCCGGCGGATCGTCCTCATCCGCGACCATGGCCGCCAGCGGGTCCTGGGGCCGCACCACCTCGTAGCCCAGCCGCTCCGCCACGGCCGCGGCCGTCTCGAAGTCCAGCTCGTCGTTGACGGTCACCATCTTGCCCTGGCTGAACAGGTACTTGACGATGGCCGTGGCCTGCGCGCCCACTTTGCCCGCCAGCGTCCGGACCGCGATGGTTTCGGGAAGCTCCAGCTTCCCTTTGGAGCCGGGCTCCGGCTGCGCCTGCCGCGGGGAAAGCGGCGACGTGCGGGCGCCCCGCTGGCCCCGGGAGTGGGACTTGCGGCCGCGCTGGCCGCCCCCGCGCCGGCCGCCGCCCCCGCCCCCGCCGCCCCCCCGCGCACCCGAGCCCGGCGCGCGCCGCACCCGCGACTCTGCGGCGGACCCGCCCCCCGGACGGCGCCGGCGCCGGCCGGCCGGGCG
>QGSR01000252.1 GCA_003387805.1 Bacillota bacterium
CGTGGGGCCCACGGGGGCGCCGGCCGCCCGTTCCCGGGGGGGGGGTTTGGCCCTGGTGGGCTGCGGACAGGAAGATCCCCGCCTGTGGCGGGCGCTGCGCCGGGAGCATGTTTCGCCCGGCGGCGGAATATGGATTAACGGCAAGCGGTCGAGGAGGGACGCTGAGGAGGGATCGCGGTGAACGTCAGCCTGCGGCAGCAAACGGTGCGCATGGCCCGGCTCGTCGGCACCGCTACGCAGCAGGCGGTGGCCGAGGCGACGCTGGAGTTGCCGGGCGGGTTGCCGGAGATGTCCCGCGTCGTGCGCGTGATCGCCCACCCTGTCGTCACCGGCTGGGAGGCGGCCGAGAACGAGCTGATCGTGCAAGGCGCCGTGGATTTCACGGTCCTGTACGCCCACGAGCGGCCGGAACCCCCGGCGGCCCGGGACATCGAGGCCGAGCGGGGGTACGACGCGGAAGCGGCCAACGGGCGTGAGCCGCTGGCGGCTTTCGAGCGGCGGGAGGAGCTGTATCGCCACCGCTGGCGGCGCGCCGCCAAGTTCGAGGTGATCCTGGACGTTCCCGGGGCGGGGCCGGGCGTGGCGGCCGACGTGGAAGTGCGGCCGGAGGAGATGGACGTGCAGCTGCACCATACGGGCCGCCGGCTGGACGTCGAAGCGGTGGTGGCCCTCACGGCCCGGGTGAAGCAGCTGTACGACGCTCAAGTCCCCGTGTGGGACGGACCGCCCGACGACGCGCAGGCTGACGTGCAGCTCGTGGCCGTCCGGAACGAGGCCGGTCGCCGCCAGGCCCACGTGTCGGTGGACGGCGCGCTGCCGGCGGACGGCGAAGTCCCGCTGGCCCGCGTGGTGGACGTGTCCGCCGCGGCTCGCGCCCGGGCGGAGGAGGAAGACGGCCGCCTGGTGGTGCAGGGCACGATGGACTACCGCGTGCTGGCCGTGGACGAAAACGGCCGGCTGACGACGCGGACGTGGCACGACCAGACGCCGTTCCGGTACGTGTTCGACGCCGCGGGCGTCCAGGCGGAAGACGCGCGCGTCCGCGCGGTCGTCACGGGCGTGGACGCCGCCGTGCGGGGCGGACTGGCCGTGGAGGTGTTCGCCGATGTCGCCCTGGAGCTGGACGCGTCGTCGGTGCGGCGGCTGCCGTTGCTGGTGGGCCTGGCGGCGCCCGAAGGCTTGGAAGTGCGCTCACGGACGTCGGTGTTCGGCCTGGAGGAATGGGTCGGTCAAGGCACGGCCGACGAGCGGCTGCGCGAGACGCTGGAGCTGCCGGCGGGCCACCCGCCCATTGATCGGGTGATCTTCGCCGAAGCGGCGGCGGCCGTGGACGACGTGCTGGTGCTGGGCGACAAGGTGGTGGGGGAAGGGTACGTCACCGTGGCCGCGCTGTACGTGGCTCGCACCGAGGGGCAGCCCCTCCACTACGTCTCCTGGCGCCGCGCCATGGCCTTCGAAAGCGAAATCGACGTGCCGGGCGCGCAGCCGGGCATGGACGCGGACGTCAGCGCGCGGGTGGCGTCCATCGCGGTTGACTTGCTGAACCGGGAGACGGTGGAAGCCGACGTCCGCTTGACCTTCGAGGCCGCGGTTACCCGGCCCGTCGAGCGGGAAGCCATCGTCGAAGCGGTGGCGGTGCCGCCGCCGGAAGAAAATCCCCCGACTTTCACGTTCGTCGCCGTGCAGCCGGGGGATACGCTCTGGAAGCTGAGCAATCGCTATCACGCAAATATGGACGACATCGTCCGCGCCAACCCGTGGCTGCAGGGGGCGGCGGACGGCCCCTTGCCCGCGGGCCGGAAGCTGTGCGTGCCGCGCCGGCGGCCGCAGGCGGCGCCGTAGCCGTCAGCGCCGCAGCCCCGGATATTGCGCGTACCAGTCTTCGGGCACGTCGGCCAGCGAGTAGGCATGGGACGGCCGCTCGTGCCACGGCGTGCCCGAAGCGACGGCGATGTCGATAAGCTTCTGCAGGCGGGCGGGCATCGTTTCGGTCAAGAACTTGCGCCGCGGCTCTTCGTCGGTGAGCTCCACGGCTTCCCGCCAAATGGCGCGGCCCGCGACGAAGCCCGACGCGCCCGCTTCGCATGCAATCTGCAGCTGTTCGGCGTACGTCTCGAAGCTGACGCCGGCGGAGAGCAAGGCCCACGGCACGCGGCACGCTTCGTTCAGCCGGCGGCACTGCTCGCGCCAGACGTCTTTGTCAGTCACCGACGGGTGGACCGGGAATTCCATCTTCAGCAGGTCCACCGCGTATTCGCTCATGTGCCGCGCGGTTTCGACGACCAGGTCCGGCTTTTCCTTGATGAACCCTTCCGTGTCGCCCTCCACCGTCGGATACGTCACCGGCTCCAGCATGAACGGGATGTCGTAGGCCTGGCACAGCTCGGCCACTTCCGCCACGATTTGCCGCTGGTGCCTGGCCGCGGCCTCCCGGCGCGGGTTGTAGTAGATCAGCAGCTTCACCGCCGAGGCGCCCATGGCCTTAATCTTGTCGACGCCCCAGTTTTCCAAAAGCTGCGTCAGCCGGTCGCCCTCGCGCTGCGCGTAGCCCGTCTTCTCCAGAGAAACGACCAGCCCCGTGCGGCCCGGCAAGGCGCGCGCCGCGATCAGATGCGCGGCCGCGTAGTCCGGGTCCAGCAGGACGCCGCTGGCCAGCGTGGCTAGAGGCGCCACGATGTCGATCTTCATCTGCACGACCGAAGCGTGATTCACGGTGCGGCCGGCCGCTTGCATCATGCGCTCCATGGCGCCGCGCTGGTCGCACGCCAGAATCGTGAAAATGCCTTCCGGCGTCGACACTTGCTGCAGGCCGCGAATCTTGCCGATGGTCAACGCCATCTTCCACCGTCTCCTTTCGCCGAGTGGGAACCGTCGCCGGCCCCCGAAAAGCGCCTTCGTGCGCTTCTGCGGATAGTTTCCCCAGCGCAAGATCGGTATCCTGCCGGGCGGGCCGGCAGCACGGGCGTCCGGAATAGTGCGGCAAGACGGACGAGCGCAAGAAGCCGGACAAGCCGGAACGGGCGGAGGCCCGAAAACGCCCGCCGGTTACTCGATGACGACCGGCGTGCCGAGCGACAGCCGGTGGAAGACGAATTCCACGTCTTTGTTGTACAGTTGCACGCAGCCGCACGTGGCGGCCTGGCCGACGCGCCACGGCTCTGCGGCGCCGTGGATGCTGCCGGAGGGATGCAGGCGAATCCAGCGAGAGCCCAGCGGGGGCCCGGGGCAGGCGATGAGCTCGCAGACGGTGTAGACGCCCGGCGGCGTAGGCGAGGCGGGACCGCCGACGGCGGCGGGAAACGCGGCGACGCGCCAGCGCGGGCCTTGGCCGCCGGCGACCCACATGTGCAAGGTAAGGCGGCGCTCGCGCAAGGAGACGTGCACGTGGACGCCCTGCTCGTACGGATCGCTCCACGGCGAGGCCGGGGAGGACGAGTGCAGGGCGGCCGCGTCCGCCGGGCCCTGAAGCTTCAGCAGCCGTCGCCACGTGGCGGGCCCGACGATGCCGTCGGGGACGAGGCCGTGGG
>QGSR01000253.1 GCA_003387805.1 Bacillota bacterium
CGACGACCTGATCTTCATCGCCAGCACGGACCTGGTGGAGATCTCCGTCAACTTCGGCAACGCCGCCGAACGCTTCGGCGCCGGCATCGGCGCGCCGGTGCGCATCGAACCGGCGCGGTGACGCCGAGTACGCGGTGACGCCGAATACAAGGTGACGTCGAATACGGTTGGGCCGGAACCGGCGCCCCCGCGTCATCCCGGGGGCGCCTTCTGTTAAGGGCATCAGTTTCCGACGGCGGCTGCGGCCAGCAAACGCGCCCACGTAGCCGGCACGGGCGCGCCTTTTGCGCTGTCCGGCGACAGCCGGCGAACGACACTCTCCACCGCCGGCGAGGACAGCCGGCCCAGCCAGTCCGGAACGGGCGCCACGGGCTCCACCGGCAGACAATAGTAGGCCGTGCTGCGCGGGTTGGGGTAGCCCAGTTCCCGCATGCGCTCCATCGTCAAGAGCCGCGGGTCGCCCGCGACCCGCCAAAGCGACGCGTGCGAAAGCGACGGCCCGTACAGCACGACGATTTCCGCCGCGAGCTGCTCGGATCCTAGGCCCACGCTGCCCGTGCGGTCGTCCGCGCGCATGTTGTACAATCCCGTTTCCTGAATCCAGCGGTAATGCGCGTCGTCGCGGACGTAGCCCAAAAGCACGCGCGTATCCTCCGGCGGCCGCGTCAAAAACGGCACCGCGTCCGCCTTATGCTGGTCCGGCGGCGCCTCGGCGAAAATCTCCCGCTCCCAGTAGCGATGCCGCTCGTGCTGGGAAACCTGCGTGGCCACGTGATCGAGCACCGCCGAAAGAAAACCGCGCACGGCGCCCAGGCCTTGAGCTTCTCCGTCCCGATGGGGCCGCAGCGCAAACGCGCCCAGTCCGGGAAGAATTTCGTGGTAACGGAAAAGCACTTGGTCTTCGTTGCCGGGATAGATCACGTATGCGCCCGATGAACGGCGGATGGCGTCCCGGTAGGCGTGCATTTTCAGCAGGTCCTCGGGCACGGGCCGGGCGGCGGCCTCGGCTTCGGCATCCTCGGACGGGGCCGCGTCATCGGTGAAGAACTCCCGGATGGAATCAATCCGGTACTTCGCATCAAAGTGCAGCCACACTTCGTCCTGGTCCCCGTGGTAGCCGGGCACCCGGATGCGCAGCGAACAGTCGGGCCGCAAGCTGCGGGTCCACGAGCCGTGCCCCTGCCCGCGGCGAAACGTGCGGTTGTACCAGAGCTCCAGCTCCAGCTTCCTCCCCCGCCGTTCCAGCCATCCCTTCAGCACCCGGTGCCGGCCCTGTTTCAGCCGCAAGTCCAGTCCCGCCTCGCCGTGCTCCAGCAGCTGCTCCAGCGGCAGGGGCGCCTGGCACAGACTGGAAACCATCCGCGCCAGCTGAATGAAAACCCAGTACTCGTACAACACGGCCACGTCTTTTTGCCCGGCACTGTACACGTCGTCGCCGCCGGACCAGGACAGCATGGCCGCCAGCTCCGACTGCACGAAAAGCTTGTACATGTCCCGGTAGCCGGTCCGCTTCTCCAGCACTTGATTGCCCGCGGGCGACTGCGTCAGCGGACCCGCCTGCCGGAACAGCGGCTGCGCCAGCACTTCGTCCAGCCGGGCCAGCACGCCGGCCGCTTCACGCCGTCCCCGCTCCGCGGTCAGGCTGTCCGGTGCCGCCGCCAGGGCGTCGGCGATGTCCGTCACCGTGTTGCGCCACTGCATCAGCACGTGCTTCACGAACCGATTGGGCAGCGTGTCGTACGTCTCGAAAGTCCGCCGGACAGGCATCCGGGCCGGCAGCGAATCCACCACGGCGGCCCCGGTCCGGCCCGGCCAAGGCACGCGCGGCCCGCTGCGCGCCACGGCCCGGGCCACCCGCGGACCGCCGGGGATGGGCTGACCCGCCGGCCGCAGCTGCCCCTCCTCCCGCCCCTCCCGGGCCGGCCTGGCCAAAATGTGCGTCATGGCCGCCTCGAAGGCGTCGCCCGCCATGATGCTGCGCAGAAAGGCAAACCGCTGGTACAGCGTGGGCGCGTCCGCGTCGGTCCGAAACGTGAACCGGGTCCGCGCAGGAGCGAAGCTGCGCATGATGATCTCGGCAAACGTGTCGGCCAGGTCCCGCAGCATCCAGCGGTAATGGGACAAGTAATCGAGCTTGGCGGCCCGCACCTCCAGCTCAAAGCCGCCGATGCGCCGGCCGTCGACAAACACGCCGACGGGCAGCGTCCCGGTGTACACGCCCGGCCGGATGCGGCCGGTCAGGCGCGGCCACGGGTCCGGCCGGAAAATCTCCGGCCGATCGGTGGTCACCTCCGCCTGAGGCACAACGGTCTCCAGGACGATGGAGTAATGGTACTCGCGGCCTTCCAGCAGCTGCACGCCCGCCACGCCGGCTTCGAGCTCCGGATCGGCCCGCCGGTCCAGCAGCGGCGCCGCCGACGACCCTGGGCCGCCGCCCAGCACCTGGATCTCAACGTACCCGTGCCGCCGGCCGCCGGCGTCCTCGATGGGAACCTGCACCTTTTCTGCATGAAACATGGCGCTACTCCGCGAAGCTGGCGAACTGATTGGCCCGCAAGCTGCCGGTCATGCGCTGCACCTTCGCAAAGGACCGCGGGAGGCGCGGACCGTCCTCCCCGTCCGGCGGATTCAGGGGATCGAAGGACGCGTCCATCGCGTCCGCCGGCGGCGCCTCCAGGTAAAACGCGAAGTACCCGACGGCCTCCAACACCGGTTCCAGCCGCCGCCGGCTGCCGTGCAGCCGGGGCAGGATCTTCTGCATGACAATCGCGTCCAGCGCCGCCTCCACGCCGGGCTCGCCCGCCGCGGCCATCATGGCCGTAAACCGCAGGCTCTCCGTGAAGACGCGGTGGCCGAACTCGAAGCCGAACCGGCTCAGAACCCGGTGCAGGTCCCGCAGGCGGCTGCTGATGTCGTCCTTCTGCGGGTGCGGGTTGTCCACGTGCCAGTCCGGGTCCGTCGCGATGGCCAGGAACCCCCGCACCAGCTCCGCGGGTCCGGGCGGACACGGCACGGGTTTGCGCAAATCGTCGGCCAAGTCGTCGGTGGCCACGCGAAACTCCAGCGTGTTGGCCCGGTCCAGCACCTTGGGCGAGAACATGTACGTGGTCTCGTCCACGTTGACGGTGCCGACGATAAACAAGTTGGGCGGCACGCTCACCTCAGGCGGCCCGTCCGGCACCAGGCGCCACGCCCCGTCGTCCTCCCGGGCCAGGTTGGGCAGACACGGCTGGCCCGACTCCATCCCCGAAAGGACGTCGGCAAAGTATCTCTCCACGTGGGCCAGATTCATCTCGTCCAGGATGAGCAAGTACGGCCACTCAGGGTCGCGTGCCGCCTGCAGCATAAACTCCAGCGCCGCCGGCACGTGCCACGGCCGCCGGCCGCCCTCGTCAGGCGGCATCAGCGCATCCTCGTAGCCGAACAGCGCATCCGAGCCGGTCCAGTCCGGCCGCACCGCCACCAGCCGCACCCGCTCACGTCCCTGTCTCTTATCCACCTCTGACCATGCCGACCGAGAG
>QGSR01000021.1 GCA_003387805.1 Bacillota bacterium
GCACCGCGCCGGGCGCCGGGTGGCGCCCGGCGCGGTGCTCTCCTTCGGCGACGGCCTCCTCACCGCCCAGGTGCTGGAGCGCACCGAAGGCGGCGGCCGCATCGTGCGCTTCCGCTCGGTGGGGCCCCTGGACGAGGCGCTGCAGCAAGCCGGTCAGGTGCCGCTGCCGCCCTATATCCACGAGGATCTGGAGGATCCCGAACGCTACCAGACGGTGTACGCGCGGGAGGCGGGATCCAGCGCCGCGCCCACCGCGGGCCTGCATTTCACCCAGAGGGTGCTGGACGAGCTGAAACGCCGCGGCGTGCACATCGCCGACGTGACGCTCCACGTAGGGCCGGGGACGTTTCGGCCGGTGAAAGCCGAGTACGTGGACGAACACGACATGCACGCCGAGTACTACCACATTCCGGAAGCCGCCGCCGTCGCGGTGCAGGAGGCCAAGCGGGAGGGGCGGCGCGTCATCGCCGTGGGCACCACGACGGCCCGCGCGCTGGAGTCTTGGGCCGCGACGGGCGAGACCGCGGGCTGGACGGACTTGTTCATCTATCCGGGCTACCGCTGGCGCGTCGTCGACGGCCTGCTGACCAACTTCCACCTGCCCCGCTCCAGCCTGCTCATGCTGGTCAGCGCCCTCCTGGGCCGGGAGCGGACGCTGGCCGCGTATCGCGAGGCGGTGAAGGAGCGGTACCGCTTTTTCAGCTTCGGCGACGCGATGCTGATTTTGTGACGTGTGAGAGGAACGGTCCATGGCCATTTCGTTTCGAGTGACAAGCAGGAGCACGGACACCAACGCCCGCACCGGCGTGCTGACGACGCCCCGCGGCGACATCGAAACGCCGGTGTTCATGCCCGTGGGCACGCAGGCCACGGTCAAGACCATGACGCCCGAGGAAGTGGCGGGCCTGGGCTTCGGGATCATCCTGTCCAACACGTACCATCTGCACCTGCGGCCGGGCGAGGACGTGGTGCGGGAAGCCGGAGGCCTGCACGCCTTCATGAACTGGCCCGGCGCCGTTTTGACCGACAGCGGCGGCTTTCAGGTGTTCAGCCTGGCCACGCTGCGCAAGATCGAGGAGGACGGCGTCCGCTTTCAGTCCCACCTGGACGGCCGTCCGCTGTTTCTCAGCCCCGAGAAGTCCATCGCGATTCAAGAGGCCCTGGGCGCCGACATCATCATGGCCTTCGACGAGTGCATTCCCTACCCGGCCGAGTACGACTACGCGCTGCGCTCCACCGAGCGCACGCTCCGGTGGGCGCAGCGGTGCCTGAAGGCGAAAACGCGGCCGGACCAGGCGCTGTTCGGCATCGTGCAGGGCGGCACCTTTCCCGAGCTTTGGGTGCGCACCGCCCGGCGCCTGGTGGAGATGGGCTTTCCCGGCTACGGCATCGGCGGCCTCAGCGTGGGCGAGCCCAAGCCGGTGATGTGGGAGATGCTGGAGGCGGCCGTGTCCGAGCTGCCCGAGGACAAGCCCCGCTACCTGATGGGCGTGGGCGAGCCCGTGGACTTGGTGGAGGGCGTCGCGCGCGGCGTGGACATGTTCGACTGCGTGCACCCGACCCGCATCGCCCGCCACGGCGCGATCTTCACCCGGCGGGGCGTCGTCACGGTGCGCAACGCCCGCTACGCCCGGGATTTTTCGCCTTTGGACCCCGACTGCGACTGCTACGCTTGCAAAAACTATACCCGGGCCTACGTGCGCCACCTGCTGAAAGCCAACGAAGTGCTGGGCCTGCGGCTGACCACGTGGCACAACCTGGCCTTTCTCGCCCGGCTTATGGCCGACGTGCGCCGGGCCGTCCGGGAGGACCGTTTCGAAGAATTTCGCCGGGAGTTCGTGCGGGAGTACACGTCGGGGGGCGCGGCGTGAGCCGACGAAATCCAAAGGCGAGGGCAGGAACGCGCGGCAAGCCGTCGAAAAGGCAGTAGGTTAGTCATTGTTTGGCAACACGATCACGGAGGAGTGTGAAAACATGGTGCTATTGGCAGCGGCGCCCGCGGCCGGAGGATTGCTGGGCTTTTTGCCCATCATTCTGATGCTCGCGGTCTTCTATCTCGTCCTCATCCGCCCGCAGATGCAGCAGCAGAAAAAGCGGCAGGAAATGCTGAATTCGCTGCGGGTCGGGGACAAAGTCATCACCATCGGCGGCATCCACGGCGAGCTGACGGCCGTGGACGACGACGAGGTGCGGGTCCGGGTCGCGGACAAGGTGGAGCTGCGCATGAACCGCTCGGGCATCGGCCACGTCAAAGGGAAGGACTGACGGGCGCCATGCCGGGCCACGATCGCGTGACGGTGGAGGCCGTCAAGGCGGACCCGCGGGTGGCGGGCTTTATCGCCGGCGCCGACCGGCATCTCGCGGCCATCGGATTTACCGAGCACGGCGAGCGGCACTGCACCCTGGTGTCCCGCATCTCCTACAACGTGCTGCGCCGCCTGGGCTTTGACGAGCGCTCGGCGGAGCTGGCGGCCATCGCCGGGTACACCCACGACGTGGGCAACGTCGTCGCGCGGGAGGGGCACGCCCAGACGGGCGCCGCGCTGATGGCGCCCATCCTGCACGACCTGGGCATGCCGCCCGACGAAGTGGCCGTGGTCATGGGCGCCATCGGTAACCACGAGGAGCGGCACGGGCACCCGGTCAACCCGGTGTCCGCGGCGCTGATTTTGGCCGACAAAAGCGACGTGCACCGCACGCGCGTGCGCAACCCCGACACGGCCACGTTCGACATTCACGACCGGGTCAACTACGCGGCGGTGCGCTCGTTCCTCAACGTGGACGGCGCGGCCCGCACCGTCACGCTGGAGCTGACCATCGAACCAGACGTCACGTCGGTCATGGAGTACTTCGAAATTTTTCTCGACCGCATGGTGATGTGCCGGCGAGCCGCCGAGTCGCTGGACGCCCGCTTTCATCTCGTCATCAACGGCGCGACGCTGCTGTAGCCGACGCCCCGTCCGTCGAAGGAGGAAACGCCCTTGGCCCGCGACAACGTACTGCGCATCGTCGCGATTTTGGTCATCGTGGCCGTGACCGGAGTCATCCTGTACCGCACGCCCATTCAGCTGGGACTGGACCTGCAGGGCGGCATCCACATCGTCCTGGAGGCGCGGGACCCGAACGTCACCGATGAAGCCATGCAGGGCGCGCTGGCCGTCATCGAGCGGCGCATCAACGCGCTGGGCGTGGCCGAGCCCACCATTCAGCGCCAAGGCGCGCGCCGCATCGTGGTGGAACTGCCCGGCGTCACCGACCATCAGCAGGCCGTGGACGTCATCGGCCGCACGGCCGTGCTGGAGATTCTCGATCCGTTCGGCCGGGTGGCCCTGACGGGCGCGGATCTCCGGGACGCCCGGGTCGGTCTCGACCAGTTCAACCAGCCGGCCATCGACATCGAGTTCACCCCCGAAGGCGCGGAGAAGTTCGCCCGGCTGACGACGCTGTACGTCGGGGAAGTCATCCCGCACCTGCTGGACGGCGAGGTGCTGGTGGCGCCGGTGGTGCGCCAGCCCATCACCGGCGGCACGGGGCAGATTACGGGCAACTTCACCTATGAGGAAGCCCGCAGCATCGCCATTCAGCTGAAGCACGGCGCGCTGCCGGTGGCCCTGGAAGTGGAGAGCATGAGCACCGTCGGCGCAACGCTGGGGCGGGAATCGGTGGAGGCCAGCCTCAAAGCCGCCGTCGTAGGGCTGGTCCTGGTGGTTCTTTTCATGCTGGCGTATTATCGCCTGCCCGGTTTTCTGGCCGACTTCGCTTTGGGAGTCTACGTTCTCATCGCGCTGGCGCTGCTCGCGCAGCTGGGCGCCACCTTGACGCTGCCGGGCATCGCGGGCTTCATTTTGTCCATCGGCATGGCGGTGGACGCCAACGTCCTCATCTTTGAACGGATCAAAGACGAGCTGCGGGCCGGCAAGCGCATGCGGGCCGCGCTGCGGTCCGGTTTCCAGCGGGCGTTCGTGGCCATTTTCGACGCCAACTTGACGACGCTCATCGCCGTCGCGGCGCTGTACTACTTCGGCACCGGCCCGGTGCGGGGTTTCGCCGTCACGCTGGGGCTGGGCATTTTGGCCAGCATGTTCACGGCCGTGGTGATCACCCGCTGGCTGCTGGGTCTGGCTATCGACTTGAATCCGAAGCGAGCCGAGAACTACTTCGGCGTCAGGGAGGCGGCGTCGTAATGCGGGGCGTGCCCTCGTTCAACTTCATGCGCTGGAGCAAGACCACCGTCGCGCTCGCCGCGGTGCTGCTGGTGCTCAGCTTGTTCAGCATGCTGTTCAAAGGATTCAACCTCGGAATCGATTTTACTGGGGGCCTGCTTTTGGAGCGGCACCTCGGCCGGGCGGCGACGGCCGCGGAAGTGCGGGAAGCCCTGCAGGCGCCGGAGCTCGCGGATTTGAACTTGTCCGGCGCCATCATCCAGCCGCTGGATGATCCGCGCGACGTTCTCATTCGGTTCCCGTCGCAGTCCAGCGCCGACGCGGCCCGCGTGGACGAGGTGCTGGCGCGCGTGTTCGGAAGCGTCGACGCCCGCCGGACGGAGTTCGTCGGGCCGGTCATCGGCGCGGAGCTGGTGCGCAACGCGCTGTGGGCGCTGGCGCTCTCGGCCGCGGGCATGCTGTTGTACTTGTGGTTCCGCTTCGAAGTGCGCTTCAGCGTCGTGGCCATCGCCACGGTGCTGCACAACGTGCTGGTCGTTTTGGGCGTCGTCTCGTTCTTTTCGTTTGAAATCAACAGCCCCTTCATCGCCGCGATTTTGACGGTTCTGGGCTACTCCATCAACGATACCATCGTCATCTTCGACCGCATCCGCGAGCACTTGCAGGTGCGGCAGGAGCGCCCGTCGGCGGAACTGGTCAACCGCAGCCTCAACGAAACGCTGGCGCGCACCATCAACACCGGTCTGACCACTTTGCTGGTCGTCGTGAGCCTTCTCGTTTTCGGCGGCGAAACGATTCGCGAACTGATGATCACGCTGGCCGTCGGCATCGTCGTCGGCGCGTTTTCGTCGGTGTTCGTGGCCAGCCCCCTGTGGCTGTGGTGGCGGCTGCGGGATGCGGCCAAGCCCGGCGCCGGCGCGGCGCCCGCCCGCTAGGCGCACCCGGGACCGGTTCGGGCGGGGGGCAGGTGGTGAGATTCCGTGGCTTTGCTTTGGAGCAGGCGATACCGGCACCTGCGCCGCTACCGTCAAATCGTGGAAGTGCTGCTGAGGCACGGCTTCGGCTGGTTCGTGGAAAACGTGGATCTGCTGCACCTAGCGCCCTTCCGGCGCCGGGGACCAGCCGACGACCACGAGCCGCGCACCCGCGGCGCGCGCATGCGGGCCGCCATGGAGGAGCTGGGGCCCACCTTCATCAAGCTGGGCCAGCTTCTCAGCTCCCGCCCGGATTTTGTTCCCGCGGACATCATCAACGAGCTGAGCCTGCTGCAGGACCGGGTGCCGCCGGTGCCGGCGGAGGCTGTCACAGCGGCCGTGGAGGCCGAGCTGCAGCGGCCCCTGGCGGACGTGTTCGCCTCCTTCGATCCCGAACCTTTGGGCGCCGCGTCCATCGGACAAGTGCACCGGGCCACGCTGCCCGGCGGCGCGGACGTGGTGGTCAAGGTGCGGCGGCCGGGCATCGAAGACGTCATCGAAGTCGACCTGGACATTTTGGCGTCCCTGGCGGATCTGGCCGACGAGCGCTGGCCGTCGGGCCGGGTGTCGTTCGCCGAGGTGGTCGCCGAGTTCTCCCGCACGCTGCGCCGGGAGATGGACTACCGGCTGGAGGCGGCCAATACCGAGCGCTTTCGGCGACTGTTCGCGGACGACCCCCGCGTCGTCATTCCCCGCATCTATTCCGAGCTCTCCACGTCCCGTCTGCTGGTGATGGAGCATATTGACGGGGTCAAGATCAACGATCTCGAGCGGCTGCGCGCGCTGGGCGTCGACACGGCGCAGCTGGCCCGGCTGGGCGCGGAAGTGTTTCTGCGCCAGGTGCTCATTGAAGGCGTCTTCCACGGCGACCCGCACCCGGGCAATTTGTTCGTGCTGGAGGACGGCCGGCTGGGCGTTATCGACTTCGGCATCGTGGGCCGCCTGGACGAGCGGACCATGGAGTCGGTGGCCGACTTGTTCATCGGCGTGACGCAGCGGGATGCCGAGCGCATGATCGGCGGCCTGGTGCGCCTGGGCGCGCTGGACGACGACGCCGACATGCCCGCGCTGAAGCGGGATCTGGAGGACATGCTGGACCGCCACCTCGGAAAACCTCTTAAGGATTTGGCCATGGGCGTCATCGTCAACGACGTGCTGCACGTGGCCCACATGCACAAGCTGCGCCTGCCGCCGGACCTGCTGCTTTTGGGCAAAGCGCTGGTCACCATCGAAGGGCTGGGCCAGCAGCTGGATCCCGAATTCAACGCCCTGGAGGCGGGACGGCCTTTCGCCGAGGAGCTGATCCGGCGGCGGCTGCACCCGGCCGCGGCGGCGGGGCGTTTCGCCCGGGACGCGGGCGACCTTTTGGAGACGCTGCTGGGCCTGCCGGAAAAGGTGCAGCGCACCCTGAACCGGCTCAACCGGGGCGAAGTGCGGGTGCGGGTGCAGCTGGAGACGCTGGACCGGACCGTGGGCCGGCTGGAGCGGGGCTACAACCGCATCGCCATGGCGGTCATGTTCGCGGCGCTGTTCATCGGCGCGGCCATTTTGTGGTCCGGCTCGCCCGGTCCCGTGCTCTGGGGCGTGCCCGTGCTGCCCGCCCTGGCGTTTTTCGCGGCCTTCGTCACCGGCGCGGTGCTGCTGGTGGGCGTGCTGCGGTCGGGCCCGCTGTAACGGGCCGGCCGGGCGGCCCGCGGCCTCGTCCCGCAGCGGCCTCCGGGCCGCGCCGGGCCGCCGGACCGTCGCGCCGGGGCAGGAAAGGCGGGCCGGGCGGAGAAATCTTACGAAACGCGAAGGCGGCCCGGACGGGCAAGGCCCGGCGGGCTATAGGGGGACTGCCCGCGTGCAGCTGCTTCTGGTCATCGCCCTGTTGTTTGCATTGGCCGTCGCCGTGTTCGCGGTGCAGAACGCGGAGACCATCTCGTTCCGCTTGTTCGGGTGGCAGTCCGAGACGTCGCTGGTATTCGTCGTGCTGGCCGCGGCCGCGGCCGGCGCCGTCGCGGCGGGGCTGGTGGGCCTGGTCAAGCAGATCAAGTCTTCCCTGCGCATCCGCCAGCTGCAGCACCGCCTGCAGAAGGCGGAGCAGGAGGTGGAGCGCCTTCAGGCGGAGCTCCACGAGCTGCAGCGCTCCGAGGCCGAGGAAGGCGGCGAGGCCGCCCTGGAGCCGCCGGCGGACGTCTAGGCTCACCTGGTTTTTCATCGGTTTTTGCACGTCTTTCCGCTGGGAGGACCGGCATGAAGCTTCACAGCAAATGGGTTTTCACTCCGGCGCCCGACGAGGCGCAGGTGCGGCGCATCGCCGCGCTGGCGGGGGTGTCGCCGATCGTCGCCCGGCTGCTGGCCGCCCGGGGCGTCACCGAGCCCGAGGCGGCCAAAGCGTTTTTGACGGGCGGGTTGGAGCTGATGCACGACCCCCGGCTCTTGCCCGACATGGACAAGGCCGCCGCGCGCGTGGCCCGGGCCGTGCGGCGGGGCGAGAAAGTGGCCGTGTACGGGGACTACGACGTGGACGGCCAGACCAGTACGGCGCTGTTGGTGCGGGGGCTGTCCGCGCTGGGCTTTAAGCCGGATTGGTACATTCCCGAGCGCGTGGCCGAAGGGTACGGCCTCAACGGGGCGGCGGTGGACGAGCTGGCCCGGGCCGGCGTCCAGCTCCTCATCACCGTGGACTGCGGCATTCAGGGCAATGCCGAGGTGGAACGGGCCCGGGCCGCGGGCATGGACGTCATCATCACGGATCACCACGAGCCGGGCGAGACGCTGCCGCCGGCGGCGGCGGTGGTCAATCCGAAGCGGCGCGACAGCCGCTATCCGTTCCGGGAGCTGGCCGGCGTCGGCGTCGCGTACAAACTCCTGGAGGCCGTCTACCAAGAGTTCGGCGCGGGTCCGCCTCCGGACTACGCGCTGGAGCTGGCCGCGTTGGGCACCGTGGCCGACGTTTGCCCGCTGGTAGACGAAAACCGCGTGCTGGTGCGGGCGGGCCTCGACCGCATGAACCGGGCGCCCCTGCCGGGCGTCGCGGCCCTGATGGACGTCGGAGGCCTGCGCCCCGGCCAGGTGAGCGCGGGGCACATCGGTTTCGTGCTCGGGCCCCGGCTCAACGCGGCGGGGCGCGTCAGCCACGCCGCGGCCGGCGTGCGCCTGCTTCTGACGGATGATCCTGCCGAGGCGCGCCGCCTGGCCGAGGAGCTGGACGCGGAGAACGAGGCCCGGCGCAGGATGGAGGCCGACATTCTGGAGGAGGCCCTGGCCCGCATCGAGCAGGAGGACATGCTGTCCCACTGGGTGCTGGTGGTGGACGGGGAGGGCTGGCATCCCGGCGTCATCGGCATCGTCGCCTCGCGCCTGGTGGAGCGGTACGCCAGGCCGGCCATTGTTGTCGGCTACGACGGCGATGTGGGCAAAGGCTCCGGCCGCAGCATCGAGCGCTTCGACCTGTTCGAGCACTTGCGGGGCTGCGCGGACGTGCTGGAGAAGTTCGGCGGACACCAGATGGCGGCGGGGCTCACCGTGCGCCGGGACATGGTGCCCGAGCTGCGCCGCCGGCTCAACGCCGCGGCGGCCGCGGTGCTGGGGCCGGCCGATTTGGTTCCGGAAACGAGGGTTGATCTGGAAGTGGCGCTGGGCGACGTCACCGAGCAGCTGGCCCGGGAGCTGGAGCAGCTGGCCCCGTTCGGCGCGGGCAACCCGACGCCGGTTTTGGCCGTGCCGAAAGCTCTGGTGGTAGGCGCCCGGGCCGTGGGCGGCGACGGCGATCATCTCAAGCTGACGCTGCGCTGTCCCGAGGCCCATACCGTCCACGAGGCCATCGGCTTCGGCGGAGGCGCCCTGCTGGAGTCGGCGCCGCCGGGCAGCGAAGTGCGGGTGGCCTTCACCGTCCGGCTGTCCGAGTGGCAAGGCCGGCCGCAGGTGGAGATGCAGCTCAAGGCGCTGCAGTCGCCTCTGGCCCAGGCGGAAATGGAAGCGGCCCTGGGGGCCGTGCCCCAGCAGGTGCCCGCGGCCAAGGCGCGGGTGCGGCGCCGGGCGTCCGTGCCCGTGGTGGATCGCCGCGGCCGCGCGCCGGCCCACGACTTGGCCCGCGTCGCGTACATGGCCACCCTCAGCGCGGACGGCGCGCGCGTGGTGGCCGCGCTGGGCGCGGGCGAGCCAGCGGGCAGCCTGGTGCGGGCCGCGGCCGTGTCGCTGCTGGGAGAAGGGGCGGCGCCCGAAGCGGTGCCCCGGCGGCTGGAGCACCGCTGGGCGGTGCTGCCGGGGGACGTGGCCCCGGCGCCCCACAGCCCGTGGCCTCACCGGGGGCACTTCATCGTGTTCGGCCTGCCGGCGCGGCCCGAGGCGCTGTGGGCCGCGCTGATGAACGCGGCCGCGGCGCCGGGATGGACGGTGCACCTGGCCTACGACGAAGCCGCCGTAGCCCGGGCCCGGCGCCATCTGGAGCGGCGGCTTCCCGGCAAGGAGGCGCTGCGGGCGGTGTACCGGGTGCTGGCCGGGCTGGCGGCCCGCGACGGCCTGCTGCCTGGGCCCCGGGCCGTGGCGGCCCGCATGGACGCGCAGTGGCCGGGCCTGGTGGACGAAGGCGGCGTCCTGTTCGCGCTGGACGTGTTCGAGGAGCTGCAGCTGCTCCGGCGCCTGGCGGACGGCCGCTTCGAGCTGGTCCGAAGCCCCGGCCGTGTGGACGTCGAATCGTCCCTGCGGTATAATGACGGTGTCAAGACGAAACAACTGTTTGGCGAGTACAGCCGGGTCGCCCTGGAGGCGTCTCCGGCTCATCTGATCGCGCTGGCCGCCGAGAGGAGCTCAATGGATGGATTTGCGGGCACTGGTGCGGGAAGTGCCGGACTTTCCGAAGCCTGGGGTTAGCTTTAAGGACATTACCACGGTATTGAGAAACGGCGCCGCCCTGCGGTACGTCGTGCAGACCATGGCCGGCCATTTCCGGCCCCGCCGGCCGGATGTCATCGTCGGGGTGGAGTCCCGGGGCTTTCTCCTGGGGGCGCCTTTGGCGTACGAGCTGGGCGTCGGGTTCGTGCTCGTGCGCAAGGCCGGCAAGCTGCCGGCGGATAAGATCAGCATCGAATACGAGCTGGAGTACGGCACCGACTCTTTGGAGATCCACACGGACGCCATCGAGCCGGGGCAGAAGGTGCTGATCGTGGACGACCTGCTGGCCACCGGCGGCACCATGGCCGCCGCGGCCCAGCTGGTGGAGCGGCTGCAAGGCGAGATTGTGGGCTTCGCCTTCTTGATTGAGCTCAACTATTTGGGGGGACGGTCGCGCCTGGGGGACTACGAGGTGCTGTCCCTGATTCAGTACGACGAGTAGGGAGCACGACGGTGTCGGTGAACATGCAGCACGACGCGCTGACACAAACGATTTTGTCATACTATCCCGATGCGGACCTGGAGCGGATCCAGAGGGCCATCGCGGTGGCGCGCGAGGCCCACGCGGGCCAGTATCGGGACTCGGGCGAGGAGTACTTCCAGCACCCGTATGAAGTCGCGCGCATTCTGGCCGAGCTGCAGATGGACACCGACACCATCGTCGCGGGCCTTCTCCACGACGTGCTGGAGGACACGGACGTCACGCGCGAGGCGCTGGCCGAACAGTTCGGCGAAGTGGTGGCGCGCCTGGTCGAGGGCGTCACCAAGCTGAAAAAGATCTCCTTCAAGACGCGGGAGGAACAGCAGGCCCGCTCGCTGCGAAAAATGTTCCTGGCCATGGCGGAGGACTTGCGCGTCATCGTCATCAAGCTCGCGGACCGCCTGCACAACATGCGCACGCTGCGGCACTTGTCCGTGGAGCGCCAGCGCCGCATCGCGACGGAAACGCTGGAAATTTACGCGCCGCTGGCCCACCGCCTGGGCATGTGGTCGCTGAAGTGGGAGATGGAGGACCTCGCGTTCCGCGCGCTGCACCCCGAGGAGCACGCGGAGCTGGTGCGGCAGATCGCCCGGCGCCGCGAAGAGCGGGAAAGCGAAATCGAGAAAGTCATCGCGATGCTGGAGGAGCGGCTGCAGGAGCTGGGCATCAAGGGCACGCTCCAGGGCCGGCCCAAGCACCTGTACAGCATCTGGCAAAAGCTGCAGCGCCAGGGCACGGACTTGAGCAAGATCTACGATCTGCTGGCGGTGCGGGTCATCGTCGACTCGGTGAAAGACTGCTACGGCGTGCTGGGGCTGGTGCACACCCTGTGGAAGCCCATCCCGGGCCGGTTCAAGGACTACATCGCCATGCCCAAGTCCAACATGTACCAGTCGCTGCACACGACGGTGGTCGGCCCCAGCGGCGAGCCTTTGGAGATCCAGATTCGCACCCACGAGATGCACCGCATCGCCGAAATGGGCATTGCCGCCCACTGGCTGTACAAGGAAGGCCGCAGCAGCACGGAGTTCGAGGAGAAGGTGGCCTGGCTGCGCCAGGTGATGGAATGGCTGCGGGAGATGAAAGACCCGCAGGAGTTCATGGAGACGCTGAAGATCGACCTGTTCGAAGACGAAGTGTTCGTCTTCACGCCGCGCGGCGACGTCAAGAGCCTGCCCGCGGGGGCGACACCCATCGACTTCGCGTTCGCGGTGCACACCGACATCGGCATGCACTGCGTGGGCGCAAGGGTCAACGGCCGCATGGTGCCTCTGGACTACCGGCTGCAAAACGGCGAGTTCGTCGAGATTTTGACGTCGAAAAACGCCCGGCCGTCGCAGGACTGGCTCAACATCGTCAAGACGTCCAAGGCGCGCAGCAAAATTCGCGGCTACTTCAAGGAAATGCACCGGGAGGAAAGCCTGGCCCGGGGCAAGGAGGCGCTGGAGCGGGAGGCCAAGCGGCTGGGCCTGGATCCGGCCGACGTGTTCCGCTCGGAGCGCATGCACGAGGTGGCCAAGCGCTACGGCCTCGCGGACGTGGACGACGTGTACGCGGGCGTGGGCTTCGGCAAGCTGACGGTGTCGCAAGTGCTGTCCCGGCTCCTGGGCCGGCAGCAGCTGGAGGCGCTGCGCCGGGAGCTGCGGGAGCGGCAGCGCAAAAACGGCGCTGCGCGCCCGGCGCGGCAGACGGTGCGGCACGGCGTCGTCGTCGAAGGCGTGGACAACGTGCTCATCCGGTTTTCCCGCTGCTGCAACCCCGTGCCGGGCGACGAGATCGTCGGCTACATCACCCGGGGCCGGGGCGTGTCGGTGCACCGGCGGGACTGCCCGAACCTGCTGGCTTTGGACGGCGAGGGGCGGTGGCTGGAGGTGCGCTGGCAGCAGGACGCGTCGGGCACGTATCCCGTGGAGATCCTGGTGGAGGCGGTGGACCGGGTCAACCTGCTGGCCAACATCATGGAGTCCATCACCGACGGCAAAACCAACGTGGGCGCGATCAACGCCCGCACCGACCGGCAGAAAAACGCGACGATCAATCTGACGGTGGACATTCACGACGTGGAGCATATGCAGCACGTCATCAACCGCATCAAGCAAGTCGAGGGCGTGCTGCACGTGTACCGGGCGCGGCCCAGCTGACGGGGCGCCGGGCGGCGCGGTCCGGCGCGGTGCCGCCTGGACGATGGGGGAAGCGGTTCGTTGCGAGCGGTCATTCAACGGGTGGCGTCGGCCGGCGTCACGGTGGACGGGCAGGAGATCGCGTCCATCGGCCGCGGGCTTTTGGTGCTCCTCGGCGTCGGGCTCGGCGACGGCGAGGACGACGCGGCGCTGATGGCGGAGAAGCTGGCCGGCCTGCGGGTGTTCGACGACGGGGCCGGCAAGATGAACTTGTCCGTGGCCGAGGTGGGCGGCGAATTTCTCATCGTTTCCCAATTTACGCTGTACGGGGACGTGCGCAAAGGGCGGCGGCCCAGCTTCACCGGCGCGGCGCCGCCGGAGCGGGCGGAGCGGCTGTACATGCGGGTCATGGAGCATCTGCGCGGGCGGGGGTTCGCCGTGCAGGGCGGGCGGTTCGGCGCCCGCATGCAGGTGCGTCTCGTCAACGACGGCCCCGTCACGCTCTTGTTTGACACCGATTCTTGAGTGAAGTACAATTTTGGAGCAATCGCGTTCTGCGCGGCGGTGTGAAAAACCCGGTTGAGGAGGGCGTGTGCGCCCATGTTTTTTGCAAACTTGCGCAAGCAGATGCGCTGGATTATCATCGTCGTCGTCATCGCCTTCATCGCCGGCAGCGTCTACTT
>QGSR01000254.1 GCA_003387805.1 Bacillota bacterium
AGCAATCCATGGTGGTGGAGCGGCTGGGCGCCGTGGCACCCGAGCGGCGGGCGGTGACGGTCCGGCCGCGGGCGCCCGTCACGACGGAGCAGCTGTTCGGCACGAATTCCGTGCCGGCGGTGCGCGTCGCGGCCGAGTTTCTGACGGACCCGGCCACCATCACCGCCGAAGACGTGCTCACGCTGCGCCGGGACGTGCCGGGTGTCGCGCACGTGAGCGTCGGCGTCGGCGCTTCCCGCCGGCTGCCCGTCGTCACGCTGGGCGACCGGGCCGGGGACGACCTGGAGCTGCAGCTGGAAATGGTGACGCCGGACGAATTCGCCTTTCGCGGCATGGAGTTTGTCGCGGGCGGACCGTTTACGTGGGACGATTTCGCCGAAGGGCGGACCAACATCGTTCTGGAAGCCGGCAGCGCCGCGCGCCTTTTCCCGGACGCAGCCCCTGAGGAGTGGCTCGGGCAGTCCATCGCTACGGCCTTCTTCGGTCCCGGCGCGGACGTCGGCGACGTTTGGCGCGTCGTCGGCGTGGTCAGGGCCCATCCGGACGATTTGTGGGCCCGGCTCATGACCGGCGAAACGTCGGACAGCGTGCTGCTGGGCTTTCAGCCCGCGACGGCCGGCGGCCCCCGGGTCGTGCCGGGCGCCGCGCCCAGGCCGGGGCCGGCCGAGGTCACGTTTCCCCAGGTGTACGTCGCGCCGCAGGAGGAGGGGATGATCCCCGGCCTCATCGCGGAGATCGAGGCGTATTTCGGCCAAAAGTACGGCGAGGGCCGGATGGAGGCCCGCAATCCGCAGGACGAGCGCGCCCAGGTTACCGGCCAGCTGGGGCCCTTCGTGGTGGCGCTGCTGACCCTGGCGGGGCTGGGCCTCGTCATCGCCGCGGTCAACGTGCTGAACCTGTTCACGGCCCGGGTGCTGCGGCGGCAGCGCATTACCGGCATGAGCATCGCCCTGGGCGCGACGCGGCGCCTGCTGTTTTGGCAGACGGCCGGCGAGGCGCTGCTTTTGGGCGCGGCCGGCAGCGTGCTGGGGCTTCTCCTGGCGTCCGGGCTGGTGGCCGGCGTGCGGGGCGCGCTGCTGGCCCAGGCCGGGGATGCCGGAGCCTTGTTCGCGGACTTGTATGCCGCGTTCCGCCTCGGCGCGCCGGACGCGGCCGTCGGTTTGGCGGCCGGCATCGGCCTCAGCCTGATCTTCGGATTGTACCCGGCGTGGCTCGGCTCGCGCCAGGACCCCGCGGAAGCGCTGCGGGTGGAGTAGCGGGGGTGAGGACGTGAGCGCAATCTGGATTCGGCTGCGGCGCCACTGGTTCCGCAATCTGCTGGCGGTGCTGCAGGTGGCGCTGGCCATTGCGGCGGTGTCCGCGGCGCTGGTGGACGTGCTGCCCATGTTGATGCAAGGGGACGACCCGGGCGCGACGACGTACGCGGTCCGCTTCGGGACCGAAGGCGGCGGCGCGGCGGTGTGGATCTGGGCGTATCAGCCCGACGACGTCACGTATTTGCTGGAACACGCGACGGCCGTGGAGGCGGCCAGCGCGGTGCGCAGCGAGTACCAGTCGCTGGTGATGGTCAACGGCGAGCGCTGGGTCGTCCGGGCGCAGGCCGCCGTGCACCCCGCCTTTGCCCGGCTGACGGACTTGGAGCTGGTGTCCGGCTCGTTCTTCGCCGACGAGGACACCCGCGGGCCGGCGCCCCGGGTGGCCGTCATCTCGGAGGAGCTGGCGCGGCTTTTGTTCGGCGAAACGGACGTGGTCGGCAAGACCATCAACCTGCGGCCTCAGGAGGAGGCCATGATCCTCATGGGCCTTCCTTCGGGCGCCGCCCTGGCCGAGCTCATGGCCAGACCGGGCGACGACGTGGAGATTATCGGCGTGTTCCGGACCAGCATGGACTCTCTTCTGGCGGTGGCGCTGGGCCAGGCCGCGGACCTGCTGGTGCCCTTCGCCGCGGACCCGGGGCGGCCGGGCGGCGTCACCGTGTCGGAGATTTTGTACCGGCCGCGGCCGGACATGGAGCGGGAAGCCGAAGAGGAAGTGCGGCGGCTGCTGACGAGCCGGCTGGCCGAGCGGGGCGAGAGCCAGCAGCTCATCGAAGGCAGGCAGGCGGAGGTGCTGGTCAGCCCGGTGATGAGCGCCGGGCAGCTGCGGCAGGTGCGGGCCGGCAGTTCGCTGCTGCTGGGCGGCCTGGGCCTGGCGGCGCTGCTGGTGTCGTCCATCGCCATGTTCACCACGACGCTGGCCAATCTCGCGCCGCGCACGCGCTACATCGGCCTCAGCCGGGCCCTGGGTGCGACCCGGGGCCGCATCGTGCGGGAAGTGGTGGCCGAGTCGGCGGTCCTGGCCGGCATCGGCGGCGTCGTGGGCGCGGCGCTGGCGTTTCCCCTGCGAAAGACGGTGTTTGCGCCTTTGTTTTCGTCGCTGGGCGCCGCGGGCGGTCCGGGGGCCGGGGACGTGCTGCTGGCAGGCCTGGCGGGCGTGGCGCTGGCCATGGCCGTAGGCGCGGTGGCGGCGCTGTATCCGGCGTGGACCGTGGCCCGAATGGCGCCGGCCGATGCGTGGCGGGAGGGAACGGTGTAATGGCGGGCATCGGAACGGGCCCCGAGCCGTCCAAGGCCGGGTCCGGACCATACGACAGGCCCATTTTCGGCGACCGGCCGCCGGCGCCGCGGCGTGGTGCGCCCGGGGGCGGCGGGAGCGCCGGGGGGCCGGCGGCGCCGCCGGGCCGTTCCCGGGGGCGGAGGCGGCTGGGTCTTCAAGGCCAGTTTCTGATCTTCAGCCTGCTGGTGCTGACCGGCGTCGTCGCGGCCGCCTTCATTTACCTGCGTCCGGCGGAGGAAACGTACGTCTTGGACGTTTACCAGTACACGTACGTGGGCACCCGGGATTTTCGCGACCTCATCGTGACCACCGGCACGGTGGCGCCGGAAACCGTGGAAGTGGCCCGGGCGCCGCTGGCGGCCCGGGTCCAGGCGGTGCACGTGGCGGCCGGCGACGACGTGGAGACGGGCGCCGTGCTGGTGGAGCTGGTGTCCGAGACGCTGCTGGACAACGTGGCCAAAGCCCGCCACGAAGCGGAGGCGGCGGCGCTGGAGCTGGAGCAGGCCCGGCTGAAAGCCGACGCCGACGTGCTGGCCAAGGAGCAGGAGCTCGAAGAGGCGGAGCGGCGGCTGCGGGACGCGGAAGAGCGGCTGCCTTACATGGAAGAGTTGTACGCGCTGGGCGGCGTCTCGGCCGCCGAGCTGCAGGAAGCGAAAGACGAAGCGGAGCGGCGGCGCCGCGAGCGGGACAACGCGGACCAGGCGCTGCTTCTGGCCCGGCGTCAGGCGGAGCTGGCGGTGCGGCAGGCGGAGCAGAAGGCCCGCAACACGCAGCGGGAGCTGGAGCAGGTGCTGGAGCAGCTGGACCAGATGACGGTGCGGGCCGCGGCCGGCGGCCGCATTTTGGACGTGGCCGTGCGGGAAGGCCAGCGGGTGGAGGCGGGCGCCGAGATTCTGCGTTACGCGGACATCGCCAGGCAGCG
>QGSR01000255.1 GCA_003387805.1 Bacillota bacterium
GCACTGGGGGTGGGCCCGTCCGCCGGGGACGCGGCGCGGGCTTGGCCGGGGCCGCCCTCCGCCGTCCTCTCCGTCTTCGCCGACTTCGCCGCCCTCGCCGTTTTCGCCGCGGCCGCTCCGGACGGGCCGGCGGTGTGGCCCGGCTCCTGCGCCGCGGTCTGTTTTGCGATGTCGGATTTCGCCATGTTGGCCACCTCCAGGCCGGGACGGCCTTCCGTCGCCGGCCGTCCTACCAAAACTGTTTCCTCTGACGGCGGCACTCTCCTGCCCGCGCGCAACCACATCCGCACGACAGGAAGCCGCCGTCGCGCCGCCAACACTACAGACAGCGAAGGAGATTCGACATGGAAGCTTCAACGGCCAAGGAGCGCATCCATACGCTGGACGTCATCCGCGGCGCGGCCGTGTTCGGCATATTGCTGGTCAATATGCGGTTTTTCAGCTCGTCGCTGGAAGTCTTGCGGTGGCGCCTGTCCCGCTGGCCCGAGTGGTGGAACGCGGCCGCCGAGCTGTTCATCGACGTGTTCGTGGCCGGCCGGTTCCTGTACATCTTCGCCTTCTTGTTCGGCTACGGCATGATCATGATGCAGGAGCGGGCGGAGGCGGCGGGGCGGCCCTTCGCCCGCATCTACGCCCGGCGGCTGGCCGCGTTGGCCGTGTTCGGTCTCATCCACGGGTTGTTCATCTGGTTCGGCGACGTTTTGTTTCACTATGCCGTCGTCGGTTTTCTGCTGCTGGCGTTTCGCCGGGCGGAGCCGGGCCGGCTGCTGGCGTGGGCCGTGGGGCTGATGTCCCTTTTGCCCATGCTGGTGCTGCTGGCGTCGCTGGCGGGAGGCCCGGCGCTTCCGCTCGTGCCGGCCCCGGATGTGCAGGCCCGCATCGCCTTGGACGAAGCCGTTTATTCGGGCGGTACCTACGCCGAAATCCAGCGCCTGCGGGTCCGGGACTGGATCGATTCAGCATTTACCCACATCACGTACTACCCGCACCTGCTGGGCTTGTTTCTGCTCGGCGCCTACTTCGCCCGGGCGGGCCTGCTGCATGACGTGCGGGCGAACCGCGCCCTGCTGGTGCGGCTCGCGTGGCGGGTGGGCGCCGCTGCAGCGGCCGTGACCGCCGCCTACGCCTGGGCGCCGGCGTTTTCGTACGTTGCCGGCGGCCCGGTGGTGGGCTTGTTCTACATCCTCGTCCTCGGCATTCTCATGACACATCCGGTCTGGGAGCGCCGGCTGCGGCGGCTGGCCCCCGTGGGCCGCATGGCGTTTACCAACTACATCGCCCAGTCGGTGGTGTGCACGCTCGTCTTTTACGGCTACGGTCTCGGCCTGTACGGGCGGGTGGGGCCGCTGGCGGCCACGGCGGGGGCGGTGGCTCTCTACGCCTTGCAGGCCGCGGCCAGCCGGGCGTGGCTGAGGCGCTTTCCGGCGGGACCGCTGGAGCGGCTGTGGCGGCGGGTGACGTACGGGCCGGAGGCGCACCGGAAATCGTGACACTTTTGTGGTCCGCCATCCGGTTTTTTGATAACCTGTCATGGGCGGCTGCATCGCCCAACGGTTCAACCTTGCGGGGGGCATTTGTCGTGAGGCCGATGTTTATCGGAATTGCGGGCGGCACCGGATCGGGCAAGACCACGGTGACGCGCGCCATCGTCGAGCGCGTTTCGGAAGCGACGGTGGCCGTCATCGAAATGGACTCCTATTACAAAGACCAGCGGGACGTGCCGCTGGAGGAGCGGGCCAAGGTCAACTACGATCACCCCAGCGCCTTCGACACGGCGCTGCTGGTTCAGCACCTGAAGCAGCTGGCGGCCGGCCAGCCTATCGAGAAGCCGATTTACAATTTCGCCTTGCACACGCGGGAAGACCGCTTCGAGCGGGTCGTGCCCCGCGACATCGTCATCGTCGAAGGGCTTTTGGTGCTCTGGGAGGCGCCGGTCCGGGACCTGCTGGACATCAAAATTTTTGTCGACACCGACGCCGACGTGCGGGTCCTGCGCCGGCTCATGCGGGACATCAAGCAGCGGGGCCGCACGCTGGAATCCGTCGTCAAACAGTATCTTGAGTCGGTGCGGCCCATGCACCTGGAGTTCGTGGAGCCTTCCAAGCGCTACGCCGACGTCATCATCCCCGAAGGCGGCCACAACGAAGTAGCCATCGACATGGTCGCGACGAAGGTCGCGGCGCTGCTTGAGGAGCGCCAGCGGGCCTAGGCCCGGGGCGGGGGCGGCTGACCTTCCGGCGGCGGCCTCGGCGGCGTTTCGCGTCCCGCCGCCGGCATCAGTCCGAGTTGTACAGGACCGTTCCGGTCAGGCGCGTGTAGGCCGCGTTCAGGTGTTCCCGCATCGCGTCGCGCGCACCGTCCGGGTCTTGTTCGACGATGTGCTTGTAAACGGCGGCGTGCTCTTGCCAAATGCCCCGCTCCAGCTCGGGCTCCGCCACCGAGCGCAGCCTCGAGAGGGCCATGGGCTGCTCGAGAGCGGCCAGCACTTTGGTCAGCGTGTTGACGAAGTAGCGGTTGCCCGTCATGCGGGCCACGGCCAGGTGGAAATCCCGGTCCGCCGCCACCGCCTTGGCGGGCTCGGCACTGGCGTTCTTGAGGGCGTGCAGGGCCTCCAGGAGCTTCTGTTTGTGAACCAGGTCGGCGCGCAGGGCGGCGAAGGCCGCGATTTCGCTTTCCAGGCCCAGCCGCAGCTCGAACAGCCAGGTCAGCTGCGGACTGCCGTGGCTGATGGCCCACCGCTCCTTGAGTACAGCGGAATCCATCGCGCCCGTCGACCGGCGGCGTCCCTTGAACGCCGGCGCCTCGGCGTCCAGGTCCGGGCTCAACAGCGGGTCGGCGCCCGCGCTGATGACGTACGTTCCGGCGCCCTGCCGTGTGTGAACCAGTCCCGCCTGCTTAAGCAGAAAAAGCGCCTCGCGGATTACGCTGCGGCTGACGCCGAAACGACGGGCCAGAACCCGCTCCGGGGGCAGACGGTGTCCCGGGGGAAAGTCGCCGCGCCGAATATCGAAGGCGATGTGCTCGGCCACGGCGTCGGCCAGCCGTCGGTTTTTCGCCGCCGTCACGGGTGTAAATTCCACATCGCCGAGCTCGCTCAGGATGCGTTCCTGATCAGACGGAACCGAACCCAGCGTCTCCAACCAATCACGCCCCCCTTGCAACCCAGGTACGAATCATTTCAGCGACTGCGGGTCGAATTTCTCGACTGAACGCCGGAGTCCTCGCGCAAATCCCGAAAATACCGCGAAAGTGATGAGGCGTGCCGTGCGAGGTCGCCGGGCCGACCGCGAGCCGGTGCCGCGCCGACGCTGGGCCGACGGCCGGCCGCCGCCACGCCGACATTGGGCCGACAGAGAGCCCGTGCCGCGCCGCGCTGGGCCGACGGAGAGCCGGTGCCGCGCGCTCTAGGCCCACGGCAAGCCGCCGCCGGTCCGTGATGTTGCATCGTCGTAAATCTGTAGCGCGCCGAGCGGTCCGGCGGCCGGACCAGT
>QGSR01000022.1 GCA_003387805.1 Bacillota bacterium
GGGGACGTGCGCCCGGCCCGGACATCCGAATTCCCCCCGGGCCCTGCCCGAACCGTCGACGATGGGTTCCGCCCGGCCCCCCGCCGGGTCCTCGGCGCCCGCATCCGCATCCGGCCCGGCGGACACCACCCGCACCAGCCCCGTCAGGCGGATGTCCCGCGACGAAGCGCCGACGCGGATTTCAAACTCTCCCGGCTCGATGCGCCAGCCGCCGGCGGCGGGGTCCCAGAAGGCGAAGGCCCGCCCGTCCAGCGTGAACGTCACGTCCTTCGTCTCGCCGGGCCGCAGCGCTACCTTGGCGAAATCCTTCAGCTCCTGTTCGGGCCTGAACACGCTGGACGCGGCGTCATGCACGTACAGCTGCACCACTTCCTTGCCGAAGCGCCGGCCCGTGTTGGTGACGGACACCGTCACCTGCACGCTGTCGCCCGCTTGGATTTCCGACGCGCTCAGCCGAAGATGGCCGTAAGCGAACTCCGTGTAGCTCAGCCCGTGCCCGAAGGGAAACAGCACGTCTTTGCCCGCCGAATCGTAGTAACGATACCCCACGTAAATGCTTTCCCGGTACTCCACGGTGCGCGGCCCGCCGGGAAAGAACCGGTGGACCGGATGATCCTCCAGGCGCAGGGGAAACGTCTCCGCCAGCTTGCCGCACGGGTTGACGTCGCCGAACAGGACGTCGGCCACGGCCGAACCTCCGGCCTGGCCGCCCAGGTACGCCTCCACGACCGCGGGCACGCGGTCCAGCCACGGCATGGCCACCGGCCCGCCGTTGCTCAAAACGACGACCACGTTGGGGTTGGCGTCCGCCACGGCGGTGATGAGCGCATCGTGGCTGCGGGGCAGGGCCAGGCTCGTGCGGTCCAGCCCCTCGGTCTCGTACAGCGGCGGCAGCCCGGCAAAGACGACGGCCACGTCCGCGGCGCGGGCGGCCGCCACCGCTTCCGCGATGAGCCCGGCGTCCGCGTCCTCCTCCCTGCCCGGCACGTCCCGGCCCAAGTCGTAGCCGGCCGCGTACACGACCCGTCCGGCGCCCAGGCGGGCCACGAAGGCGTCCAATGCGTTGTCCAGCCTGGTCGGCGTAATGACCGAGCTGCCCGCGCCTTGGTAGCGGGGATGCTTGGCCATGGCGCCGATGACGGCCACGGACCAGCCGGAGCCGCGGCCGTCCAGCGGCAGCAGCGTTCCGTCGTTTTTCAGCAGAACGACGCCTTCGGCGGCCGCCCTCCGTGCCAGCGCGTGATGGGCCGCCGCATCAAAGAGGGGTTGCCGTTCGCGCGGGACGCCGCCCGCTTCGGGATCACCGGCCTGGCCGCCGGCCGCTCCGGCCGGTGCATGGCCCGCGGACGCCGCTTTGAGAATCAAAGTCAGTACACGGCCGGCGGCGCGATCCAGCACCGCTTCGTCCAGCCGCCCGCTGCGGACGGCGTCCGCCAGGTCCGCCACGCTGCCGGCGCCGGTGCCGGGCATCTCCAGGTCCAGGCCCGCCGACAGCGCCGCAATCCGATGGTCCACGGCTCCCCAGTCCGAAACGACGGCGCCGTCAAACCCCCACTCGTCGCGCAAGATGCGCGTCAGCAGCTCCTCGTGCTCGGTGCAGTAGCGACCGTTGACACGGTTGTACGCGGCCATGACCGTCCACGGCCGCGCCTTGGTGACCGCCCGCTCGAACGGCGCAAGGTAAATTTCCCTGAGCGCCCGTTGGTCCACGACGGCGTCGATGGAAAACCGCCGCGTCTCCTGGTTGTTCGCGGCGAAATGCTTGATGCAGGCGCCGACGCCCGCGGACTGCAGCCCGTCGATGAAGGCGGCGGCCAGCTCGCCGGCCAGCAAGGGGTCTTCGGAAAAGTATTCGAAGTTGCGGCCGCACAGGGGCGAGCGTTTGATGTTGACGCCGGGCCCCAGCACGACCCCGACGCCGAGCGCCCGCGCTTCCGCGCCGACGGCCCGCCCGACCTCCCGCACCAGCTCCCGGTCCCACGTGGCGGCCAGCGTCACCGCCGTCGGGAAACACGTCGCGGGGACGTTGTCCGTCAGGGACACGTTGTCGCTGCGGTGCTGCTTGCGCAAGCCGTGGGGACCGTCGGCCACCCAGATGGACGGCACGCCCAGCCGCGGCACGCCGTGCAGCGTCCAGTAGTCTTTGCCCACGCACAGCGCCGCCTTTTCCTCCAGCGTCAGGTTGGCCAGAAGTTCTTTGACGTCTTCCGCCAACGCCGCCTCGGCTCCCGTCAGCGGCGCATCCGCCTCCGCCGCCGGCCTGACTCGGATTTCACCGGACAACGTGCTCCACCCCGGTTCCGATGGACATTTATGGCTGACTACGGCGGCACGGGCGAGACTCCTTCCCGGCCGGCCTGGACCGTGAAGGGCGCCGCTCAGCCGGGCCGCCACGGAAGCCGATGCCGATGCGCGGGCAACAAAAACACCTCCCGGCATCCCGGGAGGTGTTCCAAGCCCTGCCTGGCCGGGGCGTCAGTTGCTTCCAACGGCCGCCAGAGTGACGGAGCCGTTGGACGTGCGGACGCTGAGACGGGCGGCGCCTTCGCCGATGGTGCCCACGATGCGGCCGCGCTCGATGACCGACGTCTTGACCTCGGCCTGCAGGTTGATGTTGCCGTTGCTCGTCCGCAGCTCCACCGCCGCGTCGGGGTCCACCAGCGTCACGGTCACCGCGCCGTTGGACGTGTGCACGTCGTAGCCGGCGCCCTCCTCAAGGCGGGCCCGCAGCTCCACCGCGCCGTTGCTGGTCCGCAGCTGGCCGCTGCCCGTCAAGGTGCCGCCCGCCAACGTAATGGGCCCGTTGGACGTGCGCCCGTCCACCGCGCCGTGCACGTCGGACAAGCGCAGCGCACCGTTGGACGTCCGCACCTCCAGCGTGCCCGTATGGCCGTTGACGGTGACGGCGCCGTTGGACGTGTTCAAGGCGACGCGGCCGTGAATATCGGACGCGACGATGGCGCCGTTGGAAGTGGTCAACGTGACGTCGCCGTGCCAGCCGCGGGGCACCTTCACGAAGAACTCCACACGGACGGCGCTGAAGAACCCGTGCCGGACCGGCGGCTCGACCACCGCCTGCACGCCCCGCTCGGTCTGGGAAAAGGCGACCCTCGTTTCGCCCCACAGGCGCCGGGCCAGGCCCGAGAAAAGGCGCGGCTTGTACTGCAGGGCCTCGATGACCACTTCGTCGCCTTCCCATGTTTCGTAGGTAATGCGGCCGTTGACGCCCACGACGCGCAGCAGCCCGCCCGGTTCGACGACAAACGACTCCACCAGATGCTCGGGCCGGCCCACGCCGGGGACCGCGGAGCCCGCCAGCGCCAGCGTGCCGAATAAGAGAACGACGATGCCGAGAATGAGCACTCCGACTCTCGCCATCGCTACTCACCCTCTTCCTGCTTCTTTTTCTCCGCGATCATGTCGCGAATGATCAGAGCGACGCCGTACGCCGTGGGCACCAGGCCGCCGATCAGCCACGGCCCCGGCCCGAGGGTGAGCAGACCCAGCGTAATGGCCACGCCCACCAGCGTGGTGGTAATCGGCGACGTCGCGTCCCGCTTGGCCCGGCCGGCGTAGTCGCCGTCGTCGTCGTCATCGTCGTCGCGCTCGGGCGGAACCAGGCCCCGCTCGATCATCGCCAGCCGTTCCTTGTAGCGCAGGTAGCGGGTAAACGCGGCGTAGCCGAAGGCCATCGCCACCACCAGCAGCGGAAATCCAAACACGACCGCAACATCCCACACGGCAGTTCATCTCCTTTGGTGCGGCCCCCGTATCCCGGGGCGTCCGTTGGTCAGCGGCTGTGCGTCGCGGCAGAGGGCCTTCCTCAGCCGTCTCTCGCGCTCTCCCCCGCGGCCGACACGGCCAAGGCGGCGACCAAACCCGCCAGGCCCCAGATCAACCCCAGGAGCATCTGTCCTGCGGGCCCGGCCTCCAGCGCCGCGGCGTTGACGGCGTAGAAAGCGTCCAAGACCACGGAGCGGACCGCCTCGGCCAGCGCGGGCATGGCCAGCGGCACGGCGTCCACGACGGGACGGCCCACCGTTGCGGAACCCGCCAAGCCCAGCGCCGCCGCGGCCAAGGCCGCCCCGGCGGCCGCGCCCCGGGCGACTCGCGCCCAAACCGACGCCGCGCCGCGCCCGGCCCGCGCGGCCCGCCAGGGGCCGTCCGCCGTCGGGACCGCCGCGGCGGGGCTCAGGCCCCGCTCCCGCTCGGCCGCGATCCTGACCATCACGGCGTCCAGCAGCCCGTCCGGCGCTCCCGGCCGCTTCAGGGCCCGCAGTCCCGCCTCGATCCGGATCCACTCCCGCCGCTCGGCTTGGCAGTAGGCGCACGTTTGGGCGTGGCGGCGGGCCAGCCGGTGAAGCGGGGACCACCGCCGCGCGGCGCCGGCGTCCGCGGCGTCGTCCGCCGCCACACCCAGCCGCTCCGCCACACCGCACCACCAAGTGCGCCGCGGCTCGTCTTTCCTGGTCATGGCCTTCCCCCCTGCCGGGCGGTTTGGGCGCCGCCCTCGCCGGCGGTTCGCGCCGCCGGCTCCAGCAGCCTGCGAAGCTCCCTGCGGGCCCGATGAAGGTGCGTCTTGACCGTGCCGACGGGCAGCTCGACGATGGCGGCGATCTCCTTGATGGGCAGATCCTCCACGTAAAAGAGCGTCAGCACCGTCCGGTAACGCACCGGGAGCCGCCGCAGCGCCCGTTCCAGCTCTTCGCGGGTCTCCAGCGCCTCGACGCGCGCCTGCGGATCATCGCCGGAGCCGGCCGCGGCCGCCGGCTCCTCCAGCGGCAGCGGCCGCCGGCGGCGGGTGCGGTCCACGCACTGGCGCCACACGATGCGGTACAGCCACGTGGAAAACCTGGCGTCGCCGCGGAAGCCGGGCAGCGCCCGCCAGGCGTTGTATAAAGCGTCCTGCACCGCGTCCTCCGCCTCCGCGGCGTCGTGCAGAATGCGCAGCGCCAGGCGGAACGCCGGGTCGAGACACGGCCGCACCAGGCGGGCGAACGCTTCGTCGTTTCCCTGGCGAGCCGCCGCCAGCAGCTCCGCCTCGCCGATCCCCATCGGGAGCCTCGCCTTCTTCTCGCACAACCGCTTATCCACCCTTTGGACGGCGGCCGCGCGCCAAAGGTTTCACTGGGGGACGTTTTTCACAAAAAACTCACGCGGGATACAAGAAGGCCCCCGCGTCCGACTGACGGGCGGGGGCGCCGTCCGGCAAGCAGCGGGATTCCTCGACCCTTCACGGGTCTTCGCGGAAGCGCAGGGGCCGGGGCAAAAGGCCCAGCGGCCAAAGGCCCCGCTCGATGCCCTCCCGCACGACCTCAGGCTTGCACTTGACCAAAAGGTGCGACGCGGGCATCCGCTCGCGTTGTTCTCATCGGCATGCGTCCATCCTCCGGAGACTGTTCGTTCCTTGCCGGCGGCCGAAGCCGCTCTTGGAACGGTCGACAGGACCGCCCGCTTGTCTTACATTATATTACAGAACAGGGGGCGGACGGCGTGGAAACAGCCGGCGAACAGCGCGTGCCGGAGCAGGCCGGGGGCGGCGTTCGGGAGGCCGCGGCCCGGCGGCCCGGAAAGGAAGTTGTCATCGATGTCCGGGGGGTCGTCTGGGAACGGGACGGCCGGCGCATCCTGGACCACGTGGACTGGACCGTGCGCCAAGGCGAACACTGGGCGCTGCTGGGCCGCAACGGCTCGGGCAAGACGACCCTTCTCAGCATGATCACAGGCTACATCTGGCCCATGCGAGGCCGCGTCTCGGTGCTGGGGCACCGCTACGGCACGGTGGATCTGCGGGAGCTGCGCCGGCGCATCGGCTGGGTCAGCTCGGCGCTGCAGGAACGGGTCCATCCCCGGGAGGTGGCGGGGAACCTGGTCGTTTCCGGCCTCCACGCCGCGACGGGACTTTTCCGCCCGGCCGCGCCCGAACACAAGGCGAAGGCGCTGGAAATCATGGAGACGCTGGGCTGCGCCCACGTGGCCCGGCGGGAGTACCGCACGTGCTCCCACGGCGAAAAGCAAATGCTCCTCATCGCCCGGGCGCTGATGGCGTCCCCGGAGCTTCTCATTCTGGACGAGCCGTGCACGGGTCTCGATTTCGTGGCGCGGCAAGGGCTGCTGGACGGCGTCGCCGCCCTGGCCCGCCGCGCCGACGCGCCCACGATCCTTTACGTGACCCACCACGTGGAGGAGATTTTTCCGGAGCTGACCCATGCCCTGCTGCTGCGGGACGGCCGCGTCGTGGCCCGGGGACTGGCCCGTGAAGTGCTTACCGCCGAGCGTTTGTCGGACATGTACGGCGTACCGGTGACCGTGCACCGGCACTACGGGCGGACGTGGCTGACGCTGGCCGAGCCGGGGCTGCCGGGGGAATGACGGCGCCCGCCGGGAGCCGGCTGCCCCGCGATCGGCGGTTGATATATAATGGATGCCGGTGCAGCCATACCCGTTCTCTATTTCCACACGAGGGACGATCGCGCATTGAAGAACTACATCACGGGTCGGCGTCTTTGGCAGCTGTGGCGGGACGAATTTTCCGGCTATAACCTGCGCTTGTTTCAGCGCGACCTTTTGGCGGGCATCACCGTGGCCGCGGTCGCGCTGCCTCTGGCGCTGGCTTTCGGCGTCGCCTCCGGCGCCACGGCCGCGGCGGGCCTGGTCACGGCCGTCATCGCGGGCATTGTCATTCCCGCGCTGGGCGGCGCCCGCTTTCAGATCTCCGGACCGACGGGCGCCATGTCCGCGGTGCTGATCGTCGTCGCCGGCCGCTACGGTCTGGAAGGCGTCTGGCTGACGGGCGTGCTGGCCGGCCTCATGATCATCCTTATGGGCGTCCTCAAGTGGGGGCAAGTCATCAACTTTATTCCATCGGCCGTCATCACCGGGTTTACCAGCGGCATTGCGGTCATTATTTTCATCGGGCAGATCGGCAATCTGCTGGGCATCGACACGCCCTCCGCGGAAAACGCGCTGGTGCAGCTGTGGCGGTACGTGGAGCTGCAGCAGGCGCCCAACGGGGCGGCGCTGGGTGTCGGCTTGCTGGTCGTCGTGACGATGGCTGCGTGGCCGAAGAGCTGGGGCGCCCGCTTCCCCGGGTCGCTGGCGGGGCTCATCGCGGCCACCGCGGCGGCCGCGCTGCTGCAGCTGGACGTGCCCGTCATCGGCGACATTCCGCAGACGGTTTTGCTGGACGACCGCCTGCGCCTCGGCAGCATCCCGTGGAGCCGGCTGGGCCAGCTCATGGGGCCGGCCGCGTCGGTGGCGCTGCTGGGCGCGATTGAGAGCCTGCTCTGCGGGGCGGTCATCGAGCGGCAAACCGGGGCCAAGATGGATTCCGTTCAGGAGCTGTTCGCCCAGGGCGTCGGCAACATGGTCGTGCCCTTCTTCGGCGGTGTGCCGGCCACGGCCGCCATCGCCCGGGCCAGCGTGGCCGTGCGCAGCGGCGCGGCCACCCGCCTGACGGCCATCATCCACGGCTTCGTGCTGCTGGCCGCCGCCCTGCTGCTGGGGCCGGTCATCTCCCGGGTGCCGCTGGCGGCCTTGGGCGGCGTGCTGGCGGTGACGGCGTGGCGCATGAACGACTGGGAAGCCATCCGCGACATTTTCCGCCACCGGTTCCGCAGCGAAATCTTCGTGTTTCTCTTGACGCTGGCGGCCACGGCGGTGTTCGACCTGACGCAGGCCATCGTGCTGGGCCTGGGCTTTTCGGCCCTCATTTTCGTCTTCCAGAGCAGCAACAGCGAAGTGCTGCACCGGCCCGTGTCCGTGGAGGCCATGCGCAGGCAAGGCTATGACCTGCTGCACGACGCGGACCGCATCGTCGTCGTCTACGTGGTGGGGCCCCTCTTTTTCGGCACCGTGCACCGCTTCAACACGGTACTGGAAGGCCTGGACGACGCGGAGGACATCATTTTGAGCCTGCGCACCGTGCCTTTGATCGACACCACCGGGCTGCGGGCGCTGGACGAGCTCATCGACCGGCTGGAGGCCGAAGGCCGCCGGGTGTATTTGAGCGGGCTGGCCCGTCCCGTGCGGGAGAAGCTGGAGCGGGGCGGCATCATTGCCAAACTGGGCGAAGAGCGAGTGTTCTGGAGCGCGGATCAGGCCATCATCGCCGCGGACCGCTACCGGGCCCGGCAAGCGGGCATTCAGGCCGGCTAGCCGGGCCTCCGGGCCGGGTCCGCGCCAGCCCCTGCGGGCCATCAGACGACCTTGACGACAAACGCGACGGTCATGGCTACCGCGACCGCGAACTTGACCACCATGGAGCTCAGCGTGCCCAAAAGGCCGCCCAAGCCGGCCCGCACCGAATCCTGCATGGAGCGGCCCGACAGCAGCTCGCCCATGAGCGCGCCCAGAAACGGCCCCAGCAGCAAACCGAAGGGCAGGAAAAACAAACCGATCATCGCGCCGATGACCGCGCCCCAGGTGCCCGCCCGGCCCGCGCCGAAGCGCTTGGCTCCCCACGCTCGCGTCAGGTAGTCGGTCACCTCCGCCGCGGCCGTCACCAGCGCCATGACGACGAGAAACGTCGCGTCCACCCGCTGAAACCTGTCAAGAATGCCGAAGCCCAGCATGGTCAGCCAAACGAGCGGCACGCCGGGAAGCACCGGCACCACCGTGCCCATGACGCCCACCGCCATCAGCAGCAAAGAAACGCCGAAAGCCACCCACATTCCCGGTTCCAAAGGCGACGCCCACCTCCGCTTGCAGGATATGGTTCGAGGCCGGGGCCGCCATCCCTGCGCCGGACGGTGAAGCCCGGAAGAGCGGCAGGCTGCGGCCGACGCCGCCGCCCGAGGCGGAACAGCCACCGAAGCGCACCGGTCCGGGCCGGCCGCGGCTCGGCGTCGTCGGGCGGGAAGTGACGCTTCTTCCTCGCCATTGGGAATGGCTCGATGCGCAGCCGTCGGGCGCCTGGGCGGCGCTGCGCAAGCTGGTGGAGACGGCGATGCGGGAAGGGCGCGCTGCCGAGCAGGCCCGTCGCCTCCGGGACGGGGCGTACCGGTTCATGTCGTTTATGGCCGGCGACTTCCCCAACTTTGAGGAAGCATCGCGAGCGCTGTTCGCGCAAGACTACGAGCGGCTCCGCTCCTTGATCGCCCTCTGGCCCGAAGACGTGCGAGACCACTTGCAACGGCTCATCGATCGCGTCATGGCAGCGGAGGCCAAGGCGGCGCAAGCAGCCGCCGACGGGAAACGAGGCGGGCCCAACTGATCACGCCGCGACGATGCAGTTCAAGCCCAGCGAAACGGTGGCCCCGTCCGAAGCCGGCATTTGCCATCGTCCGCCCCGACGAGGGTTGGGCCGCAGCACTAAGTCCCGAAACAGCGTGCTGTACTCCCGGGCAAACTTCAAGCTCGCGATGCCGACGTCCAAAAACGGATCGCCCGTATAGCGCTGCTGCATCATGGCCCGGCCGATTTCGACGACGCGGTCGACGACGGCCCGCTTCAGCGCCTCGATATGTTCGAAGTTGTGGTAGATGGGCGCGACGGAGCTGCCCAATCGGCGGGCGACTTGGCGGGCGGTGATGGCGTCGATGCCTTCCTCCGCCGCCAGCTGAAAGGCGGCTTCCACGATGTCTTGCTTGGAAAACTGAATTTTCGGGGGCATATTCGGTGCCTCCTGCGATGCGGTCAAGGGGGTCTTTGTCTCACTGTATAACATTCGTTATTCAACGTGCACTATACGTGGCGAAGCCACTGCCCGTCAACCGCTGCGATGGCTGCGGGCCGAGAACGGTCTGTCCCGGCCCACGCGTTCGCTTCCATGGACGATTTTTCGCCCGGCCACTCAGCCCTTCAGCTCGATGCCGAAGTCCAAAATGACGTTGCCGTCTTCATCCTCCGTGTCAAAGCGGGACGGATGGTACCGTTCGAAACACCAGCCGCCTTCGGCCATGTGCCAACCCCTTTTTTGAATGGCCGCCAGACACAGTTCAAACGCCTCAGGTCCGTACAGCTCGCCCGTTTCGTCGCGTCCACGCAAGAAACAAATGCCAACGTCGGCCGGACGAACGTCGACGTACGAGTATCCTTCGGGAACCTCGGTCCCTTCTGGAAACAGCATGCCGACCCAATATTCGAACACGCCGTCGACGAAGCGCATGTACGCGACGTGAGACAGTTCGTCCTCGGTGACGCTGCCGTCCGGTCCACGGCCCGGCACGGCGCGCCGCAGCTGCTCCAGCACGTCGAAGTCGTTGTTGGCGAACCACCGTTTCCACACATCGGCAAACCCGCCTTCAGGCCCCCGGTCTTCGTCCGTGTAGCGTTTGCCGATCAAGCGCAATGCTGGAAAACTTTCCTTATACACTTCGATTACTTCCGCCACGGGCGATGCCTCCTTGATGAAGCAATTTACCGCCAGGCGCCGGCTGCGCCGGTCGACCCTCTTTCCAGGCAGCGGACAAGCCGTTGGATCAGACTTTCAGGAGCCCCCGGAAACCCCGGCTGCCGTAGTACGAGTCCGCGCCGTTGTGGTAGACGAACACGCGGCCGTAGCGGCGATCGCAGAACAAGGCCCCGCCGAGAGCCCGCACGTCCTCCGGCGTCTTGACCCAGCTGGACGTTTTCGTGTCAAACTCCCCGAAGGTTTGCAGCTTCCGGTACTGTTCTTCGGTCAGCAGCTCGATGCCCATGGCCTCGGCCATCTCCATCGCGCTGCCCTCGGGCGGGTGCTTCTTCCGCCCCTCCCTCGCGGCGCGGTCGTAGCAGAGGCTGCGCCGGCCGGCGGGGCTTTGCGGCGCGCAGTCACAGAGGACGATGTCGCCTGCGTTCGCGCCCAGGTCGACCACGTCGGGCTCGCCGCCGGTGCGCTCCATTTCGTAGAGGGAACGGACTTTCTCCGGACGGGCCGACAGCCTCTCCTCCACCTCGCGCCACTCGACGCCCGGGTGCCGGTGCATGTTTTTCTCGAACCGTTTTTTCAGGGTCGCCAAAAGCTGGTCATACGCCGCCTGGTCCATGCGCGCGCCCGTCCTTTCCCGTCAGTCGCCGTCCGGCTGGTTCTCTGCCGGCCCGTCCTTAGTCTCCCTCGACGCCCTGTGGACCCTCCGGTCGAAGGGCAAAAGGTCCCGAAGGCGAGCCGACGCCGCCCGCCTCCGCCGTGTCCGACAAGACCCGGGGACCGGCCGCCGACAAAGCCCGGGCGCAGAGCTCGTCAAAGGTCATGCGTCCTGCTTTTCTTCCAGCAGCTTCACCAGCGCGCGGAACACGTCCGACTCGGTGATGATGCCGATGACTTTGTCCCCTTCCACCACGGGGATGCCGCCGATTTTGCGCTCGGCCATAATCTTGGCCACCGCCTGCAGGTCCGTGTCCGGCGTGGCGGTCACCACGTCCCGGGTCATCAGTTCCGCGACCTTGATCTTGTCCAGCAGGTAGTTGAGCTCCCAAATGGACAGGCTGGTAGCCGGCGAAGGGGCCGCCCGCAGCAGGTCCGTCAGGGTGACGATGCCCACCAGCTTCCCGTCCTGCACGACGGGCAGCCGCCGGATGTCGTGCTCTTCCATGAGCTTGCGCGCATCCGGCGCGGACGTTTCGGGTCCGACGGTGACAGGGTTCCTCGTGTAGACGTCATCCACTTTGATTTTCATGTCTCATCCTCCTAAGTACCAATTATACGAATCATGAGCCAAAGCTCCTGCACCGTTGCCCTGCCCGGCCATGATGCGCGGCCGGTCCGGGTGCGGCGCGGCCCCGGCGCCGCGGCATCACGACGCGGCCTTGCGCTCCAGCCACTCCCGGATGGCCTCGTAGGCTTCCTCCTTGTTGATCTCGTGCAGCGGCTCGTGCCGGGCGCCTTCGAACAGGATCGACTCCACGTCGCGGATGCCGTGGCGGCGGAACTGGGCGATGATGCCCGCCACCCCTTTGCCGTAGTCGCCGATGGGGTCTTCGGAGCCGTTGACAAACAACACCGGCATTTCCTTAGGGATCTTGCCCACTTCGTCGTCCTCGTGGACGATCAGGAGCCCGGTCAAGAGGTCGACGAAAAAGCCCGACGTCGCGGTCCAGCCGCACAAAGGGTCGGCCAGGTACTGAGCCACCGCTTCCTCGTCGCGCGTCAAGTAATCGTAGTCGGTCTTCGGGTTGGGAATCCGCTTGTTGTTGCCGAAAAACGCCACGCGGTCCAGGAACGGATTCGGTTTGCGCAGACCCCGTCTCCGGACCTCCAGCTTCGACACCCAGCGCCCGAACTTGCCGATAAAGCCCGGATGGCCCGGCGTGCCCATCAAGACGGCGCCGTCGATGGTGTCGCCGAAGCGCTGCATGTAGCGGCGGGCCAGCAAAGACCCCATGCTGTGGCCCATGAGAAAGCGCGGCAAGTCGGGCCAGCGCCCGGCGATCCAGTCGTTGACGGCCCTCAGGTCGTCCACGACCCGCTCGAAGCCGTCCTCGTCCGCAAAGTGGCCCAGGAGGCCCGCCCGCTCCCCGGTGCGTCCGTGGCCCCGGTGGTCGCTGCCGACCACGTGAAATCCGCGCTCGGCCAAATACTCGGCAAACTCCTCGTAGCGGCCGATGTGCTCGGCCATGCCGTGCGCGATCTGCAGCACGCCCCGGGCCGTACCCGCCGCCGGGGCATCCTCGCCCGATTCCGCGCCGGCGGCCTCCCGGGCCGTCCACACCCGGACGTAAACCCGGGCGCCGTCGTCCATGGTCATCCAGAACGTCTCCGACAAAGCCGTACTGCTCATTGCCTCACGCAGCCTCCTGCTCACGCGTTGAAGGATTGCGGCAGCCTACATCATCTGCTCCAGCCGGCGGATGCGCTCCTCCACCGGCGGGTGGGTGGAAAACCAGTTCACCGCCGGACGCTTCTTTGTGGGGTTGGAGATGTAGAGCGCCGCGCACGTGGGCGAGGCGGACGCCACGGGCGCGGGCGCCCCGGCGATTTTCCGCAGGGCCGAGGCCAGGGCGCCGGGGTTGCGGCACAGCTCCGCCCCGCTGGCATCGGCCAATAAACCCCAGCTGCCGGCGAAGGCCCGCGGGACCAGCCTGGCCACCACCGGGGGGTGAGGAT
>QGSR01000256.1 GCA_003387805.1 Bacillota bacterium
TCGTGCGGCAGTCGACGTTTAGGGCGGAGGTGGATGAGGACGGGCCAGGTGATCGAACCGGACAACGGTCAGCAGGACCGCAGCCGGCAAGCCCACGGCGGGCGAGAGGGAGACCGGCGAGAGGCAGACCGGCGAGAGGGAGGCCAGCGGTCGGGCGACTGGCTGGCGGGCGGTGGTTCGGTTGTCGGACCAGGCGTTTCCGGGCCGCCTGCAGCCGTGACCCGGGCTTGGCGCGTGCTGGGCCGGGTGCAGGGCGTCGGATTTCGCGCTTTTGCCCGGCGCCGGGCCGAGGCCCTTGGCATCAGCGGCTATGCGCGCAATCTGCCGGACGGGACCGTCGAGGTGCTGGCCCGGGGATATGCGGTAGCGCTGGACGCATTCGTCGACGAATTGCGCCGTGGCCCCCGGTATGCCCGGGTCGTGGACGTTGTTGAGGTGCCGGTTTCGCAGGACGCTTCGGCGGGTCGCGGAGGGGCGTTTGGGTTCGGCTCGCGTTTTGAGATACGCTGACCGGGGCGGCTGGGAGCACGACGCCGGTTTCGCCGGGGCGGCGCGGGCGCCGGGTGGCGTGCGGCCCGGCCGGACCGGCGCTGGATTTTAGCTGGAGGCGGCGTTCGCTCTTGGCTCGGCGCTCGCGCTGGGTCCGGAGCGGCGCTCGCCCTAGGCCCGGAGCGGTGCTCGCCTTTGGCTTGGGCCGACGCTCACCCTTGGTCCGGGCCTGGCCCTCGTCCTTGGCCTAGCCCTGCGCTGGCCCTGGGCCCCGGTCGGCGCTCGCCCTTGGCCCGGGCCGGCGCTCGCCCTTGGCCCGGACCGGGCTCGTCATTGGCTTGGGCCAGCGCTGGCCCTTGGCTCGGACCAGTTCTCACCCCTCGGCCCGGGCCGCCGGTGCCACGCTCTCGCCCACTTCGCCCCGCAAGTGCCCGACCTGCAGCGTGTACATCTCGTAGTAGAGCCCGCGGCGGGCCATGAGCTCGTCGTGGGTGCCCGTCTCCACGATGCGGCCGCCGTCCAGGGCGACGATGAGATCGGCCTGGCGCACCATCGACAGGCGGTGCGACGTGATCAGGGTGGTCCGGCCGTGCATGAGGCGCTCCAGCGTCTGCTGGATGATCCATTCGGACTCGGGCTCCACCGCCGACGTGGCCTCGTCCAGGATGAGGATGCGGGGGTCGGCCAGAAAGGCCCGGGCGATGGCGATGCGCTGCCGCTGGCCGCCCGAAAGCTTGACGCCCCGCTCGCCGACGGTGGTGTCGTAGCCGTTGGGCAGGCGCTCGATGAACTCGTGGGCGTTGGCCATGCGGGCGGCCTCCCGCACTTCCTCGTCGGTGGCGTCCGGGTTGGCGAAGCGGATGTTGTCGGCCACCGTGCCGCTGAAAAGCATCGTTTCCTGCAGCACCATGGCCATGTGGCGGCGCAGCGAGCGCTGCTTCACCGTGCGCACGTCCCGGCCGTCCACTTTCACGGCGCCCGCCTGCGGGTCGTAGAAGCGGGGCACCAGGTGCAGCAGCGTGGTCTTGCCGGCGCCGCTGGAGCCGACAAAGGCCACCGTCTTGCCGGCGGGAATTTTCAGCGACACGTCCCGCAGCACCGGCTCGTCGCCGTAGGCGAAGGTCACGTTCTCAAACTCGATGTCGCCCCGCACGCCGGCCAGCTCCACGGCCCCGGGGGCGTCCTGGACGGACTCTTCGGTGTCCAGCAGCTCGAACACGCGGGTGCCCGCGGCCGCGGCCCGCTGCAGGAGCTCGTTGACGGTGGCCAGCGTGTCCACGGGGCTGTACAGCTGCCACCAGTAGCCGCGGTAGGCCACCAGCCCGCCGATGGTGAACGTGCCCCGCACGACGAACCAGGCGCCGAGGCCGATCATGACGACGCTGCTCAGAAACCCGATGAACTGAATGCCGGGCAGAAAAGTGGTGCGGGCGTTGATGGCCCGGTCCTGCTCGCGGAGGTACTCGGCGTTGGTGGCGCGGAAGCCTTCCATGGCCTGGTCCTCACGGGCAAAGGCCTTGATGACCAGGTGCCCCAGCAGGTTTTCCTGCAGCTGCGCGGACACGTCGCCCAGGCGGTCGCGCACCCGCCGGTACAGCGCCTTGACCCGCCGGTTGAAGACGCGGACCAGCAGGAACACCACGGCCAGCGGCACCAGCGTGGTCGCGCCGACGACCGGGTGGATGGCCAAAATGGCGGTGACGACCACGGCAAACCGCAGGAACGCGCTGAGCACCTGGTCGATGCCCTGAATGACGGCCTGCTGCATGGCGTCGATGTCGTTCATGGCCCGGGAGAGCAGGTCGCCGCTGCGGTTTTCATGGTGAAAGGCCACCGACTGGCGCTGCAGCTTTTCGTACACGGCCAGGCGCAAGTCGACGACGAAGCGCTGGCCCACCTTCTCCAGCAAGTTGCGGTGCAGCGCCGACAGGGCGGTGCCCAGAAGGTGCACGCCGATCATGGCGCCCAGCGCGGGCAGCAGCATGTCGATCCGGCCGTTGAGCGCCACCTCGTCGGTGATGAACATCCACACCAGCGGATGAAACAGCGTCAGCGGAACGGACACCACGAGGGCGCCGAGCCCGATGGCCAGTTGTTTGCTGTACGGTTTCAAAAACGGGATGATCCGCCGAAAAACGGGCAACGTTCAACCCCCAATCGCGGCGGCGCGCCTCACTCCCCGTACGGGATCCAAATGTTTTTGATTTGCGTCGCGTGCCACAAGAACTCCCGGCCTGCGCCTTGCACCGGATCGAACCAGTCCCGGGCCCGCCCGTGGCTGACCCACGTGCGCTTCAGGTTGCCGGCGGAGGCCCGCTCCACCATGGCGCTGCCTTCGGCGGTGCCGAAATACCAGACGGCGTCCACGCCGTCGTGTTCGGCCAGCACCTGAACCAGGGCGTCCCGGGCGCCGGTGACGATGTTGATGACGCCGCCGGGCACGTCCGACGTGTCGAACACCTGGTACAGGTCGGTGGCCGCCAGCGGGTGCGGTTCCGACGGCACGACGACCACGGTGTTGCCCATGGCGACGGCCGGCGCCACCAGCGAAACAAAGGCCAGAAGCGGCCGCTCGTCGGGGCAGCCGATGCCGATGACGCCCATGGGCTCGGGCACGGCCAGGGTCACGTGGCGGCCCAGGGTCCGGTGCACGGCGCCGTCGTATTTGTCGGCCCAGGCGGCGTATTCGAACCAGCGCTCGACGGCCGCGTCGACTTCCGCGTACGCTTCGCTTTCGGAGCAGCCCGTCATGGCCGCCAGCCGCCCGGCGAATTCGTCCCGGCGCACCGCCAGGTTTTCGCCGACGTAATAGAGAACCTGCGCCCGCTGGTGGCCGGACATGGCCCGCCAGCCGCCGGCTTTGTGGGCGGCTTCCACGGCGTTGCGGATGTCCTTGCGGTTGCCTTCGCCCACTTCACCTACCAGCCGGCCGCCGGGCCCGTGGATGCGGCGGGTGTAGCCCCCCGCGCGCCCGGGCGTGTCGGCGCCCGCGGGC